>NZ_JAKJTB010000018.1:0-152687 GCF_050337565.1 Vibrio kasasachensis
ATATACTGCGCTAGTGTGCGTGAGAGACCATTCATTCGTCCACATTAAATTAAATGCTTTTCGTTTTGTTTGAGCAGTAGCAGCATGCTTAGTTGGTAAAAATGAATCAGTACCATGGATGGCAAAGACTTGAGCCCAATACCGTATCTGTCTTGAAGAAATTGAATATTGTTTTGCTAAGTAGAGAGATGACGTGCCATCTAAGTATTGCTTAGCAATGATACATTTTAGCTCTCGGCTATATTTGGACATAAAAAGACCCCCAATAATTGGTGTCTAACTATTGGGGGTCAGTTCATTTTGCGGCTCTTTTTTTGCCTGAATTTTGGTAAGTGGCAAAGGAAAAATCAGACTGGTTTTTGATGGGGACTACTCTTAACTATCTATTCTTGTTTGATGGCTGTCATTTTTTATCGTAAAAAACTCCAACTCTTTAGTGAGATCTTTAGTGAGATCTGTGATGGTATCGTTTACCCTTTCAACTTGCTGATACCCTGAAACATTACTAGATACGATCTCTTGTATGTCATTCAGATTCGATGAAACTGTATTTGCTAGATCCAGTTGATTGTCCGCGGCTTTTGCAACATTCACGTTAATTACCGAAACTTCTTTCACTTTATTACCGATTTCTCCAAAAAGTTTCGCGAACCTACCCATTAGTTCTTGGGATTCAGTTACAAGCGATACGTTACTTTGCATTATCCCGTCGGCGTCTTGTGACTGTTGCTGTAGTACAATTATTTCATCTTGAACCCCAATGGTCGCTTCTTGTGTTTTTGCTGCTAATGATCGAACTTCATCAGCAACCACTGCAAATCCGCGACCATACTCCCCAGCCCTAGCAGCTTCGATGGCAGCATTCAGTGCTAAGAGATTGATCTGGTCTGAGATACTGTTGATCACATCAACAACGGAACTGATTTTTTTTGAGTGCGTTTTCAGTTCGGACATTTTATGCGATGACTCAGTTATCGAGTTGATCATGTTACTCGACATCAACTCAGAATGTTGCAATGTCCCAATTGCATCATCAAGCGCAATAATGGCAGCATTCGTAGCGTCATCAGCTTGTTGCGCATTGAGTGCTACTTCAGAAGATGTTTGTGATAGATCCGTTGCTACTCCCGCCAGTTCAGTCACCTTTGACATTTCATTTTCTGCGTTATCAAGGCTGGTAGTAATGGCGTCTGAAATTCGAGTTTGATAACCACTCAAACTCGTTATAGAGGTATGAGACGAGGTCACAATCGACGATATATTGTTGTGAAGTGCAAATAGCGCATCAACGATATTATCAAATTCATTGTTTGAGCGTACTATGCGCTTGTCTTCACAAAAAATGCCTTTCGACATCTCGAGTATCCAATCGCTTATCCCACTTAGATTTCTTAATTCTCGCTTGACGATTAGAGCGACTACGCACATTAGAATAGCGCTGAGTGTCAGCAATAACGTGATTTGGGTAATCAGCTGTGATTGAGTACTTTTTATTTCATGATCAAGTGGTGTTATCGCCCATAGGTTTTTCCCACCTGAGAGTTGATTACGGGTCACAGAAAACCATTCTTTGTCAGGATTTTGATATATGAAAGGCTTGATGCCAACACTTTTGAAGGCTGGTCGTAATTGGAATATATTCTGTGAAATTGAGTCTGTATTGCTAGCATCGGTAGCAAAAACACTGCCTTCATCATTTGTGATTAAAAATTCATTCACACTATCAGTAATAAACCCACCAGGATCCATATCAAACAGTAATACACCAATGCGTTGATTATCGTAGGTAATTGGTACTGACAACGTGATCACGAAATCACCTGTGGCAATAGATTGGTACACAGATGACATATAGAAATCTGCGTCTTTCTGCATCACATCCATGTACCATGGTCTATTTAGCTGCTTAGGGTTTTGCTCTTTGTGAACATCTAGATTGCCGTATGAGTTGCCATTCACATCTGAAACGATAACTTCTTTTAGATTGTACGTTTTCGTTAAGTAATGGACGTAATCAAGTAAATTTTTCTCTGAGCCCTTCGGTATCTCATGAAGTTGCAGTGAAATTAAAGTTGATACTGTCTCCATAAGCGTTTGATAACTTTCAAGAGATGAAGTGTATTGATTGGTTAACGAGCTAACATTCTCCTTGTTTGCTAACTCGATAAGATTTTTTCTATCATCTTGCATTTTGAAATATAAAATTGACGAAAATAGAAGACAACTTAGCAAGGTAATAACGAGAAGCGAGATGTTTATTTTTCTGACCATTGACATACCGTATATCGTAATGTAAAAGTGCGCGTGTCAACAATCTATATTAGATATTATTGAATATAGATTACTGACGATTTGGAGGTTAGGACTGCATATATGTGATTTTATAGAAGTTAGATAATGCATATGACTATTATTGCAGTGATATATGCTACATACTATTTGAGGTGACTTACACAAGAAATAGGAAAATTGCATGTATTATCGACGTAAGTCACATTTAAAGAGGTTGTTAGAACAAAATTGGTCAAGTATCGCTTTTAATTTATCCATTAATAACTATCTAAAAAGCAACGGTTAGCGTTATTTCATAATCATACTGGCAAGGCTGTTTTGTTACTCCGCGACACATCTTTGAAAAATTGAACATTTATCATAATTGTAGTCTTGAATAGAACTACTCTTCACGTGTGTTGAGTTAACATGCCCATGCCCACCTATTTCATAAGTCGTTACATAACTTGATGCTTTAACGCTTTACATCTGGCGCTAGGCGATGAACACTCCCCCTCGAAATTAATTAACAGCCGATATAGTAGAGTCAGTACTAGATTATGAATAACAAGACCGCGAAAAAGTCGAATCCCCTATTTGAGATCCTCTTTAACGTATTCATCCCTTCACTCATATTGATGAAGTTGAGTGGTGATGAACACCTAGGGACAGCAATGGCACTCATTGTCGCTTTGCTCTTTCCCATTGTTTACGGTGGTATGGATCTTATCCGCAACAAGAAGTTTAACTTTATCGCCGCCCTCGGCTTTGTCAGTGTTTTATTGACAGGTGGTATTGGCTTATTAGAGCTCGATACACGCTGGTTGGCGCTGAAAGAAGCATTGATTCCCGGTCTGATTGGTTTAGCTGTTTTGGGTTCAACGTTTACACGCTACCCATTCATGCAGAAGATGATCCTAAACGACACTGTGCTGAACCTCTCTTTGATCACCGAGCGATTAAGACAAAGCGGTAAGTCAGAGGCATTTGAGCGTTGCCTAATGTCATCGAATTATCTGTTCGCTAGCACTTTTGCGTTTTCTTCAGCCATGAACTATTTTCTGGCAACCTGGATTGTTACAAGTCCAGCAGGTACAGCGCAGTTTAACGAAGAGTTAGGTAAGCTGACTCTATATAGTTACCCGATCATTGCGATTCCAAGTATGTTGATGATGTTTGGTATTTTTTATTACGTTTGGCGTCAGATTCGAGCAATGACCTCTCTCGAGACAGAGCAAATTTTCCATATAAAATAGAAAAGCGAAGCTCATAAAACACAAGGTTAGAATCGAGTTGGAATAACGATCCTAGCCTTGTGAACATGCCTTATCTCGACCATTACATATTCTGATAATTTGGTCCGCCACCGCCCTCAGGGGCTTTCCATGTAATATTCTGCGAAGGGTCTTTGATATCGCAGGTTTTACAATGCACGCAGTTGGTGGCGTTAATTTGGAAGATCGGTTTTCCATTCAGCTCTATCACTTCATACACGCCTGCAGGGCAGTAGCGTTGGCTTGGTTCATCAAACTTAGCCAAATGTACTTCAATTGGTATATGTCGATAAGTCAGGTGCAAGTGACACGGCTGGTTCTCTTCATGTTGTGTACCAGACAAAAACACCGATGATGGTTTATCAAAACTGATCACCCCATCTGGCTTTTGATAATCGATGGGTTGGCACTCTTGAATGGGTTTCAATTGTTCATGATCAAATGATAGATCTGTGCTTGTCCATGGAAACGGCTTCTTAACCAGTGGCTGCCATAGGTTGTGTTCCAAGGTGGAAAGCGCGCCACCGAACAGGCTACCGAACTTATGGATATTTGCGCCAAAGTTACGCGTTTCGCTCAACTCGTCATACAGCCATGAGTTTTCAAACTCGCTTTGGTAATCAGGCTCTGGGTTTGATTGAGACGCTGCCTCGAAAATCGCTTCTGCTGCTAACAAGCCAGATTTCATCGCCGTATGGCTGCCTTTGATCTTGGCGACATTCAACGTCCCTGCGTCACAGCCAATCAGCACGCCGCCAGCGAATTGTTGTTTTGGCAATGAAGATAACCCACCTTTGGCGATGGCTCTCGCGCCATAAGCGATGCGCTGCGCGCCTTTTAAATGTTGTTTGATAGCAGGGTGATGCTTAAAACGCTGGAACTCATCAAAGGGGCTCAGATAGGAATTACTGTAATTCAAATCGATGATCAAACCGACGGAAATTTGGTTGTTTTCCATATGATAGACAAAGCCGCCCCCGGTGGTGTTTGTCTCATGGAGTGGCCAACCTGCGGTGTGGATAACATCGCCGGATTGAGCCTTGGCATTTGTTGGAAGCTGCCATATCTCTTTCAAACCTAATGCATAATGTTGTGGTTGCTTGCCTTCATCTAAATCGAATCGTTGGATCAGCTCTTTGCCTAAATGCCCGCGGCAGCCTTCCGCGAAGACGGTGTATTTGGCTTTGAGTTCGATACCAGCTTCAAAGTTTGGCTTGGCTTCGCCATTTTTATCTACGCCCATATCGCTGGTGTTAATTCCTGTCACGGTTCCAGATGCATTGTAGTTAATGCTCGATGCCGCAAAACCGGGGTAGATCTCTACGCCTAATGATTCAGCTTGCATTGCTATCCAACGACACAAGTTTGCCAAGCTAATGACGTAACTGTTGTCGTCATTGTGCAGCGGGTTTGGCGTAAGAAAGTGCGGGACACTAATGTGGTTGAACTTATTAGTGAGATAGAGCAACGCATCGTGTTGGACAGAAGCAGAAAGCGGTGCATCCATGTTCGGCCAATCAGGAAAGAGCTCATCAAATGCACGGGTTTCGAACACAGCACCGGATAGAATGTGTGCGCCAACTTCGGAGCCTTTTTCTACCACACAGATTGATAGCGCTTCTCCTTTACTTTCATGTTCTTGGTTCAACTGTGCTAATCGACAAGCGGCACTTAGACCAGCAGGTCCAGCCCCGACAATTACCACGTCAAACTCCATGCATTCTCTTTCCATCTCTTTGCTTCCTTTATACAAAACGATTGTACAAAAACTATAGCTTGGTTGACGCGAGAGTACGCTGGGCTAGGCTCAAAAGGTAGGCAGTGTGCGTAAGCGAGTCAATAAGCTAAACAAACAAGCGAAAGTGATTTAGGGAGGCGTAATGACGGAAAACAAACAGTTAGCAACCTTGATGATTGTCGAGCATGATAACCAATTACTCTCAGTGAATACGCTAAGAGTGTTAAACGCCGCTGCACAAATACAGCAAGATGGCACATCGTTACCTGTTACGGCATTTTTGGTGGGGTATCAATGCTCAGCGGTTCTAGATGTATTGAAGTGCACCAAGGGCATATCAAAAATTATCGTTGCGAACGCCCCTGAACATGAACATCAGTTGGCTGAAAATCTCTCTAAGCTCGTTGCTGAAGTTGCTAAGGACTACTCCCATATCCTTGCACCAGCCAGTACATTTGGTAAGAACTTAATGCCGCGTGTGGCAGCATTGCTCGATGTCGGTCAGTTGTCTGATGTGTGCGCTATCGAATCTTTAGATACAATAATACGCCCAATTTACGCTGGTAATGCGTTAGCCAGAGTGCGTTCATCTGATCCGATCAAAGTGATGACGATTCGGAGTACAGCCTTTGATGCCGTGATGGTTTCTGAATCACCATTTATAGAGAATATTGTTACGCTAGACACTGTCATTGCTGCTACGCAATGTGAGTTTGTCTCACAACAAAAAGTAAAAAGTGAAAGACCAGAACTATCAGCAGCCAGCGTTGTGGTATCAGGAGGGCGTGGCTTGGGTAGCAAAGAGAACTTCGCGCTGGTGGAACAGTTGGCAGATAAGCTTGGTGGTGCTATTGGGGCATCTCGCGCTGCCGTGGATGCGGGCTTTGTTTCGAATGATTTGCAAGTGGGTCAAACGGGCAAAATCGTTGCGCCGCAGTTGTATATTGCGGTTGGTATTTCGGGCGCGATACAGCACGTAGCAGGGATGAAAGGTTCCAAGGTGATAGTGGCGATCAATAGCGATCCTGACGCGCCGATATTCGAAGTGGCAGATTATGGCTTGGTTGGTGATTTGTTCGAGATTGTGCCAGAGCTGTTGGATAAAATTTAAATCAAGATGCTTGTACCTTAGAAACTTGAAGATGCAGGTAGGCGATCACCGCTGCAACTTCAAGTATGACGGGGATATGAGTGGAAAGTAAGGGCTTCAATTGCAAGCCCTTGATGGGGGCTGGATGCTAGTACTTACACGCTTGATCTTCTTAAATGCGCAGCCAATACCTTGGTAAATCTTGCCGCTTCGCCACCAGTACACGCTCGATGGTCAAAGGTGATTGACAATGGTAAGGCTTTGACGGCAACCGCTTGTCCATCTCGAATCACCACTTTCTCGATGATCCGGCCTGCACCAACAATCGCTACTTGAGGCGGTGTTACCACAGGCGTTGCATAGATGCCTGCAATTGCGCCAAAGTTAGACAGGGTGATGGTGGCGTGCTGCAGTTGCTCACGACCAATCTTCCTTTCACGAATACCTTGTACGGTCTGATCCAACCAACGGCGCACCTCATTGGGTTCATACTCATCGGCGTGGCGCAGTACTGGTACATATAAGCCATGACGGCTGTCTACGGCAATACCAATGTTGACAGTGCTGTGCAGGCAACGTGTCATCGTTTCAGCGTCGAACCACGCGTTCATTGCTGGCTCTTCTTGGCAGGCATGTACGATGGCTTGGACAAGGCGAATGCTAATATCTTCACCTGATTTCCAGCCCTCTAATACTGCTTCTTCGGTGATGGTAACCGCAGCGACATTATGATGGGATTCTGCCATGGCAGAAACCATGGAACGGCGAGCGCCTTTGAGCACCTCAGTGCCAACGTGCTGCTTGCCTGCCTCGTCATAGATGTCCGAATCCAAGATTAATTGATTGGGACCGCTGCCTTTCACACAGTTAAGATCCACCCCGAGCTTCTTCGCCAGTAAACGCGCAGAGGGTAGGGCAGTAATAAGGTTATCTTGCGAAGGATTATGCTCGCCACCCACCCAGAAATTATCCACGTTCACACTGTGTGCTTGCTGAGAAACGTTACCGACTACGGTCGCTGCATCGGCAGTTTGTGACTTCTCTGAGGCAACATGCTTTGCGCCTGTTTCGTCGATTTCGAGCAGTAAGGCACCAATATTGATCACATCGCCTTCTTCACCAAGGCGACGGACGATTCGACCGCTGTATGGCGCAGGTACATCAACCGTTGCTTTTGCGGTTTCGACCGTGAGCACCACTTGGTCGAGTTTGACTATATCGCCAACGTTAATGTGCCATTTTATGATTTCAGACTCAGCGAGACCCTCGCCGAGATCGGGTAAATTAAACGTCTTCATTTCCAACCCTCCACGAGTTCGCGAGCTGCTAGTACAATGTCTTCTTCCTGAATCATGTAATAATCTTCGTTGCGGTAGTAAGGCATGATGGTATCCATTCCGGTGACGCGTTTTGGCGGTGCTTTAAGTAAGCACATTGCGTGTTCGGCGGTTCGAGCTAAAAGCTCTGCGCCTACGCCGCATGTCTTGCTTGCTTCATGTACGACAAGTAGCCGCCCCGTTTTTTCTAAAGAACGGAAGATGGTGGCTGTATCAATCGGTTTGATGCTCGCTAAATCAATGACTTCAACTTCAATGCCTTGCTTTGACAAAGTTTGCGCAGCCTGTAGTGACTCCACCACACAAGCCCCCCAAGTGACTAAAGTAATGTCGCGACCTTTACGCAGAGTAAAACAAGTGTCTAAAGGCAGTGCTTCACCGGTGTCGATCACTTCCGATTTTACCGTGCGGTAGATGCGTTTGGGTTCGAAGAACATCACAGGATCATTACTTCGAATCGCGGCAAGGAGCAGCCCATAAGCGCGTTGAGGTGAAGAGGCAACCACCACTTTTAATCCCGCCGTATGTGCAAAGAGTGCTTCGATACTTTCTGAATGATGCTCCGGTGCATGTATCCCCCCACCAAAAGGTGCGCGAAATACCGCAGGGCAGGTGAGCCGACCTCTAGTACGGTTACGCATTCTTGCAGCATGGCACATCAAATGTTCCATGGCAGGGAAGACAAAACCTTGAAATTGGAATTCGGCAATCGGTCGCAGCCCTTGTGTTGCCATACCGACGGTGACACCACCGATTAAGGCTTCGGCAAGTGGTGTATCGATAACGCGTTTTAGACCATACTTCTGTTTGAGTCCCACAGTCGCACGGAATACACCGCCGTTATCACCGACGTCTTCACCGAGGACGACGACGTTTGGATCGTGTTCCATTTCATGATGCAGAGCGAGATTTACTGCTTCAACTAACGTGAGTTCAGCCATGTTTCCCTCCCTGCATTCGCATTGCTTTATTGATCAGGGTATCCCTTTGAGCGTGGAGCTCTTGAGGGAGTGATTCGTATAGGAAGTCAAAGCCTGTTTCTGGCGCTTGATTAGGGATGTTGAGATAGCGTTCAACCGCTAGTTCGACTTGTTGTTTGCAGTGATCTTGCCAATGAAGCTCTTGCTCTTCGCTCCAAATCCCTTGGTTGATTAAGAATGCTTTGAGGCGGCGAACCGGCTCGTATTGCCATGCGGTTTGCACTTCATCCGCATCGCGATAACGGGTGGCGTCGTCGGCAGTAGTATGGTCGCTTAAGCGGTAGCTCACTGCTTCTATCAATGTGGCACCTTTGCCTTTTCTGGCTCGATCTAGGGCGCTCAGGGTGGCGTCATACACAGCTATGACATCATTACCATCGACGGTAATGCCCGGAATACCGGCGCCTGTGGCTTTTTCAGATAAAAACTCAGCGGCACATTGCAAACTGCGCGGGACAGATATCGCCCATTGGTTGTTATTCACCACAAACACCAATGGAATGTTCCATGCACCAGCGCAATTGATCGATTCAAGAAAGTCTCCTTTAGATGTTGCACCATCGCCACACATAACCAGAGCAGCCTCGTGATTGCCTTGTATTTTTAATGCTGCTGCAACGCCTACAGCGTGGGTGCATTGAGTTGCGATAGGGACGCAGAAAGGTAAGTCACGGCTCGGAATTGGGCTGTTTTCAGGTGCGAAATCGCTGCCCCGTTCATCGCCCCCCCAATATTGCAGGTTCTTTTCCATGCCAATCCCCCTGCACCACATAGCGGGCATGTCACGATAGTAAGGGACAAAAACATCGCTGGACTTAAGCGCATGACCTACAGCAATACCAACGGCTTCCGAGCCAAGGTGCGAAGGGTAAGTGCCTAATTTACCAGTGCGTTGCAGAGCAACGGCTTTGTTATCGTAGGTGCGAGTTAATACCATGTCTTGATAGAACCCGACCAAGGTTTCTAAGTCAGCCCAGTTGGGTAGTTGGCTGATGAGGTTCCCATTGTGGTCGATAAACCTATGCATGGGTAATGCCTGAACGTTCATCTCAAGCTCCTTTTGACGCTGCGTGTCTTTTGAACTGCAGCGGTTCATAGTTTAACCAAAACCTGTATGGGTACTCAGGCTTCGATATCAGCGCATAAGGTCACACCTAGGATTGCAGTTGTTTTGATATACCTGTCATACTTGAAGTTGCAGCGATGTTGGCTGTGTTCGTGCGGCCCAATCAAAAGTTCACCTATCCTCAGGGGACTTTCTTACTTGCCGCCTACCTGCATCTTCAAGTTTCTTGGGTATAGTTATCGGCACCCCTCTTTATTCGTCTCTACAAGCAAAGTTGTGTTGTGGTTAAACATAAGTTGTCACGTAATACTGTTGTATACATTGCCCAATCTAGAGATGAATTTTGGTATAACCAGATATAGTAAGTGTAAACAAAATGTTAAATAATGCTTTAATTTGAGTCAGGAACCACAGTAAAGTTTTGCTGAAACCCTACTTTTGCAGCGTAAAACACTGGTTATTAGAATTGTATGTGTTAAGAATTGAATGAAATCACTAAGTTTTACGAGAATTTTGCAACAAAATTACGCGCTAAAATCCTGTAAGTTGAGCAATTTATCAGTACTCCAAGGCGGCGATAAAGCTCCTGATCACGTAAAACTAGAGTTGCTAGGTTTGCAGGCAAGGCGTCGATTTGGAAATCTAGTCGCTCTAAATTAAGAATCGATAACGTAGTCTGCGGACCTAACAAACTCGCCCTGTGAGAGTCGGTCACGGGAACCAGTGACAAGACTCTGAATCCTGCATCTTGAAGTCACTTGGGTATAAATCAGTATGCGGTTACACAAAAAAAAACTATTTGCCTTGCTTTATTAATAAAAATTCGTTTAATGAACACTGTTCAATTGTGAGTTGGTAACATAAGTACCGGATTTTTATGAATATGGAGAGGAGAAAGATGCTAAAGCGGGTATTAATCCCAATGTGGTTAATAATGGTTGCAGAGTCTGCAATGGCGAGTATTCAATCAACACCGCTTCGAACCTATCCGACATCTCCTTATCAGGCTAATTCATTAGCGACACAGTTGCGTTCTGCCAGTGCCCCTCAATCGACTGAAATATTCGCCAATGCAAGCATGACTAGCGTTTGGGCTCATAGCGCGGAATTTGAGTTAGATTATTATCAGAACCATGCAATGACAGGAGCACAATGGCGTATAAACAGCCGATTTAGCGCAGAACTTAAGTATCAATACTCTTGGGCGGCAAATAACCACTTAGATACTATCACCATCAAATTTCATGACTTTTTTGGTCTTGGTCAAAATGGCCGATTGGAGGCTGGTAAACATCAGTTCAGCATCGAAAGCCAAGAATATGATGTATCTGTTAACGACTTCGAAGGTGAAGTTATGGTTAATGCACTACATGGCTACCTTCAGTATCAGGTATATGAACAAGGTCCCCATATACTTTCAGTCGGCGGATCTCTCTATTACAATGACGTAGATGACTCTCCCTTTGAAACGTCAAGCTTTGAACAGGGTCTACAAGTTAACTATACGTATTTGTCTGGTAACAATTCTTTCTTTTCCACAGCGGGAATAACACACCGTGAAGAGGATGACCTACTAGGAGGGATGCCCGTGAAAAATAACTCGGTAGCATTAGGGCTGGGATATGGTCGTCGCTTTGCTAGAAATCACGAATTTTTGATTGAGTATCATGGTTTTGAAGGGATTTTAAATGATGATAGCGTGTTTTCCACAGCATCACATGAAATTGTAGTCGGGTATAGATACTATATGCAGAATCTTCTAATTGAATTCACCTCTACAGAAAATATTATCAACATGGATAATTCTACTGATATCGCGTTTGGCGTTGGTCTGCGGTATTTCTTCAGATAAGCATTGAAGGAGTACTCTTGAATACGTATTAATATGACCGCGATGACGTGGAAATCATAGTGTAGATAAATATCCTGAATCGTCAGTTATCGTGTTTGCGGTAGTTACCTTGTAAAAAGCTGACAAAGGCTTTGGCGGCGGTTGAAAGGTAGTGGCTCGACTTCCAACCGATGCCTAATTGTAGAGGGATGGGAGGGTTGAACGGAATGGCCTTCAATAGAGGATCATCCGCAACCAAGATTGGTAGGCAAGTTCCAATACCGATTTGGCGTTTGACCATAGATTTGAGCAACTCAGGCAAGTTGGTCTCAAATTGAATATTTGGTTTTAATTTATGCTGTTGGCAGTAGCCGTTGACGGATTCACGTAAAAAATAGCCATTTTTGAACAGCACTAAAGGCTGATTGCAAAACTCCTCTAAAGTGATGCTCTCACGTGAAGCAAATGGATGCCCTGCGGGAACGCAAGCTGCGATTTGATCTTGTGCGAGGATAGTTTGGCGGATCTGCTCATGTTCTCGATCACCACGAATTAAAGCGAGATCTAATTCTCCATTCACCAACATTTGCGCGAGCGTTGCCGTGCCTGCTTCTTGGATATTGATCTGTATCCCTGGGTAAGACTTTTTGAATTTCTCCAGTGCGTCGGGTAAGAAGTAAGACGCTAACATGGCGGATGCACCAAAGTTAATCACCCCGCTACTGAGCCCTTTAAGTTCTTGAAGTTCTTTTTCTGCCTGCTCGACATCTTCCAATATTATGTTGGTATGGCGCAGTAAAACTTGCCCTTCAGCGGTTAAACTCATCTTCCTTTCGGTCCGATTAATCAGCTTTAAACCAAGCTGATGTTCCAACTTTTTGATGCTGGTACTCAGTGCTGATTGCGCTATACCAAGTTGATCAGCCGCTTTAGTGAAGTTGCCAGTTTTCGCTAGTTGATTGAAATAGTGCAGTCGCTTCAAGTCCATCTGATCTCTCGCCATCTATTTTGTATATGGAAACTATATATACCATATGTTGTTAATATAAACCTGCGCTCGTTATAGTTTTGTTAATTAAAGCGTCGGTCCAGTCGCTTAATCCCAAAACAACATGACGTATATGGCAGTTTGCTGCTCAGCCAAATAAGGAAGTAACACAATGAATATTGCTAAAGTCTTCAACCAGAATACAGAAGAACGTTGCGGATTTACGGTCTCTTTGCACCCAGAGAGTCCTCGTGTACAAGTTGTCACACTAGCGAAAGAAACGTTGGATGAGTTTGCGGATCTAATTCAAAACTACAATCTTCAATCATTGGAGTACAAAGCGTTTCTTCGTTTTGCTGTCGCAGATGCGTTAGATAAAGCGTGTGATTATCAACTGGGTCAATTTTTAGTTGAAACGATGGAAGATCGCGAGAGAGGAGCATTCCTGCTGGAGCCATCAGAAGAAGCCAAAGCTCTATTTGAAGACAGCGATGAGCAGCGTGATTTCTTTGTAATTCTTTCTACGGCAATTTCTCACCTAATCGGGGTACCAAACTTTGATTCAATGTTTGGCAAATACTATGCTCGCTTTACCGTCAAAAATGACGATGACAGCGATAGCTATCTGCGTCAGGCGCATCGTCGCATGGAGCTACACAACGATGGCACCTACGTAAATGAACGCACAGATTTCGTTCTCATGATGAAGATGGACGAGAAGAATATGCAGATGGGCGATTCATTACTGCTTCACGTAGATGATTGGCAAGATCTTGAGCAGTTCTACCATCACCCAATGGCGAAGCAGAATATTGTTTGGGGAGCTCCACCGAGTAAAAATGTCGGTTACACTATTGATCACCCGGTCTTTTTCGAGGAAGACAAAAATGGCAAACCGCATATGCTGTTTATTGACCAATTTGCACAGCCTCAAAATATGCAGCAAGGTCTGTACTTACATCAGATGAGTGAGTCACTGGAGCGTGATAGTAACTGCCTTAATATACGAGTAAATACGGGTAGTATGCTGGTAGTACAAAACCATTGTTGGCTGCACGGACGTGATAAATTTGTAGCGCATAAAGGGCTTAAGCGTGAGCTGCTTCGTCAGCGTGGTCACTTTACACGTTAACTTAGTAAAGCGGCTTTATCGTTTCGTTGGTGAAGCCGTTTTGCTATAACTATATGAAAAAATATAACTATAATTAAAACAATGAGAGTGAAGGAGCACCAAACGTGGAAGAAATGTATGACTACGTAGTGATCGGCGGCGGAATTGTCGGTGTGTCAACAGCATGGCAGTTGCAGAGTCGCTTTCCAGATAAATCGATTTTGCTGATCGAAAAAGAATCGGGTTTTTCTCATCATCAAACGGGGCATAACAGCGGCGTAATTCACGCTGGGGTTTATTATGCGCCGGGTAGTTTGAAGGCGAAATTCTGCCAAGCTGGAGTGGCGGCAACAACCGATTTTTGCGCAAAACATGATATTCCAGTAGAGAATTGCGGAAAATTACTCGTGGCAACTTCGCCGCAAGAAGTTGAACGAATGAATGCGTTATATGAACGTTGCCATCAAAACGGGCTGGATGTAGAGCTTATCGATCAAGATGAACTCAAAGTGCGTGAACCCAATATTGTCGGCTTAGGCGCAATAGTTGTATCAACCACGAGTATTGTGAACTATCGCCAAGTGACCGAAAAAATGGCGCAAGAGTTCGTCGATGCTGGCGGCATGTTGTCATTAGGTACACAAGTAACGAGTTTGGTGGAGTCAAAGAATCGTGTTTTGGTATCCGGCGTGCATAGTGACGTACCAGTATCATTCGCTTGCCAATTCTTAGTGGTTTGTTCTGGCTTAATGGCAGATAGAATGACACGCATGATGGGTATTGAAACCGAGTTCCAGATTATCCCTTATCGCGGTGAATATTATCGTTTGCCGCCTAAATACAATGACATCGTTAATCATTTGATCTATCCAATTCCTGACCCTGATCTACCGTTTCTTGGTGTGCACTTAACTCGTATGATTGATGGCTCAGTCACGGTTGGACCTAACGCAGTTCAAGGTTGGAAGCGAGAAGGGTACGGAAAAATCAATTTCAACTTACGTGATGTGCTAGACATGGTGAGTTTTGCCGGTTTTTGGAAAGTATCAGCTAAGCATCTTATGATAGGATTGAGTGAAACGAAGAACTCTTGGTGGAAGCCGGGGTATTTGAAGTTAGTGAATAAATACTGTCCTAAAATCAAAGTAGAAGACTTGCAGCCCTATCCTGCAGGCATTCGCGCTCAAGCGGTTTTAAAAGATGGTACATTGGTTCACGATTTTCTGTTTGCTGAAAGCGAACGCAGTCTGCACGTGTGTAACGCGCCTTCTCCGGCGGCAACATCTGCCATTCCAATCGGTGGTTACATCTGCGATAAAATTGCGCGAAAACAGCAACCAGAACAAGAGAGCAACGGAGCGCTAGAAACCGCTTAACAGCTCAACCACCCATCACACTTTATCAATCTGGCAACGACCTGAAGAGCTGACTATTCAGGTAGTTGCTTTCTCGTTGTCTTCTTAAATTATTCGTTCTGCTTACGGTAGTAATCACGCATGGTTTTGACAAACAGTGAGCGAACTTTATTAACAGCGTTGGTCTTTTTGGTGATCGCCATTATTTCGAGGTGGTAGTAACGGCGAGAAGGCGCTATCGCGATCAACTCACCCGATTCGACATAAGGTTTCGCTTGGTGCTCGGGCAAATAACCAATAAACCGCGAAGAGAGCAACAGCGCCATTCGCGACTCATAGTTGTACGCCGTCGCTTTTAGGTTCATGTTCGCCAAATGACCGTTGATGCGCTCTTGGGTTTTTAGCCCAGCGTAAGCGACAGGGAACCCATCAATCACTTCATCAGTCAGTTCGGTGTCCGCTAGCTGAGATAATGGATTATCGACACTCGCGTAGAGGTAACAGATATCGGTATAAATGTATTCATATTCCAATCCATCGAGTGCTCGATGAAAGGGAATAAAGCCAATATCAGCCTCATCTTGCATCACCATTCTTTCGATCTCTGTCATTCGAGACACTTCTGCTGTTAAGTAAACCTCCTTGGCGATACTTGAAAAATTACGGATGACCTCGGGAATGCTGGCTCTTGGATCTAAGCTGATGTTGTCACTAAAGAGGATCGTTAGGCTTCCGGATAGTTGAATATCTAAGTGATTGATGGTGTGTCTAAAATCGTCAAGCTCTCCAAGCAATTTGACGGTTGCTTCATACACTACTGTGCCTTCTTCGGTTAAAGCGAATCCAGAGCGCCCCCGGCGGCAGAGAATTAGGTTTAATCGAGACTCCAAGTTGGAAATATGAATGCTGATGGTGGAGCGACTGATATTGAGTTCTGTTTCAGCCGCGGAGAAACCGCCGCAATCTGCGACGACTTTGAAGATCTTGAGTTGCTTTATTTCGTAGTCACCAATTTGACCGACAGGCGAAGGATTTTTCGTCATTGTTTTAGGCTCATAAAACTTCATGTTTATTGGGGAATATTTATCTCCCCAACGCATTGTTATAATTTTGTTGTATCTTTTGATGATTATGCGCGATTTTGATTTTTTAATCTTTGACGTTGTTAATGTTTATAACAGTAGGAATTTAAGTGATGAGAGATTTGGTCTTATCCCGTAGCTTGATCAATGGAGAATGGGTCGACGCTATTGACGGGAAGCAGGTAAATATAGTTAACCCATCCACTGGCGCTATTATTACTGCCGTACCCGATATGGGTAAGGAAGAATCAGAAGCCGCTGTTGTTGCAGCACATAACGCTTTTCAAGATTGGCGTAAAACCACCGCCAAACACCGCGCTGGTTTACTTAAGAAATGGTTTGATTTGATGGTTGAAAACGCTGATGGTCTGGCGAAACTGCTTACATCTGAGCAAGGCAAACCTTACAAAGAAGCCTACGGGGAAGTAATGTACGGCGCTTCATTTATTGAGTGGTTTGCTGAAGAAGCCAAGCGCATGTATGGCGATGTAATTCCGGCGGCTAACCCAAACAATCGTTACATGACCATTAAACAACCCGTGGGTGTGGTGAGTGCGATCACGCCTTGGAATTTCCCCGTTGCGATGATCACCCGTAAAGCGGCGCCTGCTTTGGCTGCTGGGTGTACTGTGGTGATTAAGCCGGGGGAAGATACGCCGTTATGTGCGTTGGCGATGGCACTGCTGGCGGAGAAAGCCGGTATTCCTAAAGGGGTGATTAACGTCGTGACAACCTCTCGCCCAGCAGAAGTGGGCGATGTGCTGTGCAGACACCCTCTGGTTCGCAAGGTTTCGTTTACGGGTTCAACCCCAGTTGGCAAGCTGATTCTGCGTCAAGCGTCTGATACGGTGAAGAAAGTGTCCCTTGAGCTTGGCGGCAATGCGCCGTTTATTGTGTTTGAAGATGCTGATATCGATAAAGCAGTACAAGGCGCATTGATCTCCAAATATCGCAATGCAGGGCAAACTTGTGTGTGCAGCAATCGACTTTACATCCACGATGCCGTTTACGAGCAGTTTTTAGAAAAATTCACTCAAGCTGTTAACGATCTAAAGATTGGTGATGGCTTGGTAGAGGGCGTAGAGATAGGCCCTCTAATTAATCAAAAAGCGATTGATAAAGTGGGTTTGTTGGTAGAAAAAGCTGTCGAGCAAGGTGCAAAGCTGACGTTAGGTGGCCATGTATCGGATGCTGGGGCTCAGTTTTACCAGCCAACAATTTTAACCGATGTGACGGAAGAGATGGAAATTGCTCACCAAGAACTGTTTGGCCCGGTTTCGACTATCTTCCGTTTCAATGATGAAGATGATGTCATTCGCCGTGCCAACGACACGCCATTTGGTTTAGCTGCGTACTTCTATACCCAAGACCACAGCCGAGTATGGAGAGTGAGTGAAGCGCTAGAGTACGGCATTGTTGGCATCAATGAAGGTATTATTTCGACAGAAGTCGCCCCGTTTGGTGGGGTGAAGGAGTCGGGATGTGGCCGTGAAGGTTCCAAGTACGGTATTGATGATTATCTAGAGATCAAATATTTATGTCATGGTATATAAATCCGTTATTCCCTATGCCTTTTGTAGTTTAGATACATTTGGACATGTCGACCCTGAAGAGTGAGTCCTTCCAGACGCTTTAGGGCACATGATTTTAGCAGCACGACATGTGCTGCTTTTTTTCGTCTGGATTTGAGCAATTTGTAGAAAAATGGCTAACAGATGTTGAAAGGTTGAGCGCAGTAAAACTTTAGGTGGAGAAATACGAATTTAATGAATGTAAACAAAATGTAATTGTTTATAACACAGTGACAACGAGGAAGTGACACGTCACATCAATACTGTTACTGGCATAGCCAGAGCAAGCAGGAATACATCAAGGAGATAATTCATGTTTAAAACCCTAAGTAAGCTAAGCAAAAGAAGTCTAACGAAAAAGGTAGCGGCATACGCATTGGCGTTTTCGAGCACTTTCTTTACCGCATCTCAGGCTTTTGCTGCTGAGCACAACTGGCGATTTGTAAACCTATATTCACGCGGAACTGCCTACGGCGAAGTGTACAAAAGCTTTGCGGATAATATCGTGGCAATGTCGAATGGTCGTATTTCTGTTCAAGTAATGTATGCCGGCGAAGGTGTTGGCCAAACAGGCGTACTTGGCTCGGTCAAATCAGGATTGATGACAATGGGCGCACCTTTCCAACCAATGCATGCGGGTGAATTCCCTGCTGGCGTGGTGGAAGTTGGTTTGCCAGGTATGACGGATGATGTGGGTGAATTAAGCGCATTGTTCCATGAAAAAGGTTGGGGCGAAGTACTAGAAGAAGCCTACGACAAACAAAACCTAGTTTGGCTAGAACCCTACATCCAGTTACCAGTTTATGTTCTTACTAAAGAGCCAATTAACTCAATTGAAGATTTTGAAGGTCTGAAGATTCGTGCTCCTGGCGCCTACGGTAAGTTCTTACGTAACTTAGGTGCATCGCCAGCCTCTTTGTCTTGGAGTGAAATCTACACCAGCCTGGCAACGGGTGTTATCGATGGCTCTATCGGCAGTAACATCATCGATCACCGTGATGGTAACCACGTAGAAGTGGCGAAGTACATGTACCGTCTACCAATTGCTGGCGCTCAAGCATTACCAATCGTTGTAAACAAGAGTGCTTGGAACAAGCTACCAGACGATTTACAAGCGATTGTACGCGCGGCAAGTGCGGTTCATGCTCGTGAGCAGATGACGAAATCACGCCTATGGGAATCTCAAGCGATTGCTGACATGGAATCTAAAGGCATGAAATGGAGCCCAGAGCCAAGTGCGGCAGATGTGGCTACATGGAATGGTGCAGCGGACTCATTATGGACTGAATACGCGGACTCGGATAAGTACAGCCAGCGTCTAATTAAGATTGTACAAGATACCCAATAATCATTTCACATTTGGGCATATATGGCGAGTTAGCCTAGTTAAAATCAAAACTAAGATTTTGAATTAATTATTAAATTGGAAATAGGGGGGCGTTTCCCCCTTTTCTTTTCATGCAGCCAAGGATGAAGTGTATGTTAAGTAAGATATTGAGGGCTTATTGCCGAGGAATTAATCGCTTAGTGTATTGGATTGGCTTTTCTGCATCGGTATTAATGCCGCTTCTTGCAGCGACAGTCGCCTTTGAAGTCTTTTCTCGTTATGTGCTTGGTGAACCAACCATCTGGGCTTATGACGTATCACTTTTCTTATTTGGTTATATCGCTGCGCTTGGCGGTGCTCTAGCTCAACAGAACAAAGCACATATCAATGTCGATGTGCTTTACCTTTCGGTATCAATGCGAGTGCGTTCGTTTTTTAATCTAGTTTCATACTCTTTGGCAATATTCTTCCTTTCAGTGGTGTTGATGATGGCATTCGGGAAGTTTGAAGAAGCGATTGAGTTTAACTATCGACGCCAATCTGAGTGGGCTCCATCAATGGCGCATTTTTGGATGATGATGATGGTCGCCTCTGGTGCTTTTATCGTTCAGTTTACCAGCGACGTTGTACAAGATCTTTATTACCTATTTACTGGCAAAACGCTGATTGAGCAAGAGCCAGAAGAGAGCGAGCAACAAGACACGCTGATTGAGCAAGCGGGGGATGTATGAGTATTGAAGTTCTAACGTTGTTATTGATTGGCTGTATTTTATTTTGTTTTGCTTTGGGCGCGCCCGTTGGGCTCGCGCTAGGTGGCATTGCGATGGGAATGGGGTATCTGACTTGGGGAGAAGGGATATTTAACCTAGTACCGACAACGATTGAGAGTAATTTCTTTAGCTTCATACTGTTAGCCATCCCGTTGTATATCTATATGGGGCAGTTATTAACTCGCTCTGGTATTGGCGATGCGATGTTTAATGCCAGCCAAATGGTGATTGGACGTTTGAGAGGCTCGCTGGCGATCAGTGTGATCGGCGTGTGTTCTATGATTGGTGCAATGGTGGGCATTATCGGTGCTGGCATCATGACCTCAGGCAGTATTGCACTGAAACCGATGCTTGAGCGCGGGTACGATAAGCGTCTTGCACTTGGCGTAATTATGGCCGGTGGTGGTCTAGGTATTCTAATTCCACCAAGTATTCCAATGATCATGTACGCGGCAACCACGCAAAATTCCGTTGGGCGTATGTTTTTGGCGGCGATTATTCCAGCGCTTATTTCCATTACGCTGTTAGTTAGCTATGTCATCATCAGTTGTAAGCTAAATCCAAACCGAGCGCCGCTTGGCACGGGTATTGAAAGTAAAATGACAGGTAAAGAGAAGGTTAGAACCGCGCGTGACGGGCTATTTTCTTTGCTACTCATCGTTGCTGTATTGGGCAGTATCATCACGGGTATCGCAACGCCAACGGAGTCTGGTGCTATAGGCGTTGTTGGCGCTATTTTCTTAGCGGTTATTTTTAAGCGTTTTCGTTTTGAAATGTTTAAATCATCGGGCTTTGAAACGGCGATGCTAGTGAGTGTGTCGATGTGGATTATTCTCGGCGCATCGCTGTTTAGTAATTTCCACATGCTCAGTGGCGTGCAAACTATGGTGGCGCAAATCACCCAAGATCTTGGGTTGCCTCCGCTTGGCGTAATCATCTTGCTTCAGGTCATCATGCTATTACTCGGTTTTATTATTGATGAGCTAATCATTGTTTTGATGTGCGCACCCTTGTTCGCTCCAATCGCTATATCTCTCGGCTATGACCCTATTTGGTTTGGCATCTTGATGATCTTAAACATTGAGATTGCGGTGCAAACCCCTCCCTACGGTTTTGCATTGTTCTATCTAAAAGGAATAGCTCCGCCGGGAGTCAGCATGATGGATATCTACCGATCTATTTTGCCATTTATCTTACTTAAGCTATGCGTACTGGTGATGTGTATGTTGTTCCCTGAAGTAGTGCTGTGGCTGCCTAACAAAGTGATGGGAGTAAATTGATATGAGTTTACAGCGTATTTTAATGCCCGTTGACCTCGCTTACATAGAAGTGGTGAGAAGAGAAGTGAAGCTTGCGTTAAAGCTGATTGCTGAGAATGGCGTGATTGACATGCTTTACGTTGATGAAGCTAGAGTTCATCGCAGCATGGTGCCTACGGCATCGGGAACGGCTTTCTCAGCTCAGCATCAAAGTGCGTTTGATAGCGTGCAAACCATGTTAGAGCAGTTAGTGCCTAAAGCGCATCGCGGTAAAAGTATTGTACGTTGTGGCGTGGTATTTGATGAGGTGGTGTTGCAAGCCAAACAATCAAAAGCTGATGCAATAGTCATGGCATCGGCAAAGCCAAGGCTACGCTCTTATTTACTTGGCTCTAATGCAGCAAAAATTGTGCGCCATTCACCTTGCTCAGTGTTTGTGGTGAAAGAAGATCAATAATAATTACCGGTAGGCAAAGCGCAGTAAATAACGCGATGCAACGGGTTAAGTCAGTGCTCTGTTAATCAAGAGACATCTGGAAATATCTTAGCCAAGAGAGTGGAATCTTGGTGAACGCAAAAGCAATAAACTCAAGGAAAAGATGATGACCAACCAACAACTGCACCAAAGAAGAAGCCAAGTCATTGCTAAAGGCATGGGCGCACTGTATCCACTTTATGTTGAGAAAGCAGAGAACGCTCATATATGGGATGTAGAAGGGACACAATATATTGATTTTGCAGCGGGAATAGCCGTAACTAACACGGGTCATTCAAACAAACGTATCAGTGAAGCTGTTAAAGCGCAGTTAGATAACTTCTCTCACACGTGTGCGTTGGTCACGCCATATGCTTCATTTATTGAATTGGCAGAGAAGCTAACACAAGTTACTCCCGGTGAAACGGATAAGAAAGCCGTCTTTCTGACGACGGGGGCGGAAGCGGTTGAAAATGCGATAAAAATTGCTCGTGCGCACACAGGGCGTAGTGGTGCTATTGCCTTTAAAGGTGGTTTCCATGGCCGTACGAATTTGACTATGGGTCTCACTGGTAAAGTGGCGGCATACAAAGCAGACTTTGGTCCGTTCCCGAGTGAAATTTTCCATGCTCCTTATCCGAATGAATATCATGGGATCAGCGTTGAGCAAAGTCTCCAAGCGTTAGAAGACTTATTTGCCTGTGATATTGAACCTTCACGTGTTGCGGCAATTATTTTCGAACCAGTTCAAGGCGAAGGTGGCTTCTATCAAGCGCCAGCAGAATTTGCGCAAGGCTTACGTGAGATGTGTGATAAACATGGGATCATGCTGATTGCCGATGAAATTCAATCCGGCTTTGCTCGTACAGGAAAAATGTTTGCAACAGATCACTTGGGTATCGAACCGGATATGATTACGATGGCGAAAGGCATCGCTGGTGGTTTCCCATTGTCTGCTGTAGTTGGTAAATCAGAGGTTATGGATTCCGCGGCACCTGGTGGGTTAGGGGGTACTTACGCAGGTTCTCCTTTGGCTTGTGTTGCTGCGCTAGAAGTACTTAAAATTATTGAAGAAGATGATTTATGTGCCAAAGCGATGGGGATCGGTGAGGTAGTTCATGCACGTATGACGAAGTTACAAAAATCCGTTCCAGTTATTGGCGATGTTCGTACGACGGGCGCGATGATGGCGATCGAATTTACCGATCCTCAATCAGGGCAACCTTTAGCTGATTTAACCAAAACCATCGTTAGTAAGGCACAAGAAAACGGTCTAATTTTGCTTTCTTGTGGTGTTAAATCCAATGTAATTCGTCTGCTGCCACCACTAACAATCGAACAAGAAGTGTTAAGTGAAGGTTTAGATAGATTAGAGAAAATCATTTTAGAAGTGGTTTAGCTTAACGCCACATCGATAGGTTTCTCAAACAAGGGGTTAGTGTAAGAGCTAACCCCTTGTTATCTATTGAGAGGAAAAAACGGTCTATACCCGTCATACTTGAAATTGCAGCGGTGTTGGCTGTGTTCGTGCGTCCCAATCACATAGTTCACCTATGCTCAGGGGACTTTCTTACTTGCCGCCTACCTGCACCTTCAAGTTTCTTGGGTATAAAGGCAATTTGGTTTTGGTTTGTCGCTCATGAACCAAGAGAACCATCGCCTTTTCGAATTAAGAACAAAACCCTCTTCAGCACCTATACCTTTTACAATCAGCCCATCTGTTTTAGTGTCGTTTTTCCGTGTTGTAAAATGCCAATCTTGTTGGCGTATCCTTTCTCCTTGCATTAACGCATCGTTAAGCTGCTGGCTCATCACCACGATGGTTAAGCCTTCGGTATTCTCAATACCCAACCCAGAATCGGCGATATTACCCACGACAACAGGAACGAGAATGGTACATGTATCCATGTTTTCAGTGGTTGTTGTATAACGGGCTTCTCCAATTCGTCCTTTCAACCAAAAGAGCTGGCCTTGTGTCATGCTGTCGACAGATACAACACCAAAAGCGCCTATAGGTAACTCGGTTGAGGCATGGCTAAATATTGAGATAAAAGCAGAGAAAAAAATACTTAGAAACACGCTGTTTTTCATGCTGAAACCTCCACATTTTGGTGGGTGCTAGTCGGTTGAATCAACAAATACACCAACCAAAAAGGTCCAATTGCTGGGATGAAAAAAACCAGCCCCCAATAGCCAGACTTGGCGATATCATGCAATCGTCTGGCAATTGCACTAAGCATTGGAACAAAACTCACGACACCGTAAATAGCGTCAAACCACGTTGTTGAACCCATAACGATATCTAGTGAGATACATACAATAGTTACCAACATATGTATCAAAAAAAACATCCAAAACTCTTCACGGGACGAGCACCCTGAAAAATCTGCACCTCGCTTCCAAGCAAGAAAATAGAACGACATAAAACCACCTCCGTATTTGATGAGAGATGGCATATTGCGATGGATTAAAGGGATATACGCCCTTAAACGGGTTTTAGGTCGTCCTAAAACTGACATTTGTCCTTCTTTGGGTTTTAATTGTATTTCAAATAGTTATCCTGAACATGGTTCAAATCAGTATCGATTTATTTATCTAGGATCTTTTATGCTCGCGATTCCCGTCCCATTCGTCGTCTCTATGTTGCTCGGATTGTTGGCTGTAGCACTTTATGTACGATTTTCGCAGCAAGCTAAGCTCGCTTGTGTGTTTTTAGGGCTATGTGCCGTAACCACGGCAATGGTGGGTTTACGTTGGAGTTTTGAACTCGGCGCGTTCAGTATCGCGCAACCAATCTTGGCTTCCGTCATTCCTATCGCGGCTTGGTATACTTTTGCGCACGCAAGTCAGGAGCATGGCTTTTTACCAACTAAACATTTCATGGCGCCCTTAGTCGTCATTTTTAGCGCGATTACTCAACCGTGGTTGGCACTTCCACTCGATGGAATTCTTACCTTAATTTATGTCGGTTACGGAATGGCATTAATCCGCATTTCCACTAAACAAACGCTACTGATTAATGTCTCATTGGGAAGCTGGGAAGGCGTAAAAAAAGCAGAGAGTATTGCTGGGTGGACGCTAATATTTTCAGCGCTTATTGATACATTGGTATCTATCGATTTTATGTTTAACCAAGGAGAACTGGCGCTCTATATTCTCACGACGGCGCATATGATTCTTCTACCAGTTTTATCGATTGCTGTGACGGTTGTTGGCATCAACACGCCTATTTTGGAAGAGACTCAACCAGAGAAGGAGGCTAGCAAGCCGAAGGAAAGTAGTACGGTAACAATGACCAAGGAAGTGGCGCTAGAGATCACCGCGTTGCTGGATACTAAGATCCGCCGAGACTCTCTTTACCTTGATCCAGAACTGACGCTTGCCAAATTGACACGTAAGTTAGGTGTGCCGGCGAAACAGATTTCAATTGCGGTGAATCAAGTACATAAAAAGAACATTTCGAAACTGCTCAATGAGTACCGGATCGATCATGCTAAACACGCTTTGATGACATCGCAAGACAGCATTACCCAAATTTTCATGAATTCTGGCTTTCAGACTAAATCCAACTTTAATCGCGAGTTTTCAAGAATTGCGGGAATGACACCAAGTGAATATAGGAAGAGCAGCATTCAACACATCAGAAAATAGCATTAACCTCGTGCTGGTGCATCAAGCCAACGCACCGTATAATTACAGGTTCATCAATGACAAGGTAATGAAATGAAAATTTGTGGTGTTGAACTTAGTGGTAATGATGCAATTATAAGCCTTCTATCACTGTCTGATGGGGTGTTTACGATTCCTGATTGCCGAGTGGCTAAGCTATCCATAAGCGATGCAAACGACACTCAAAAAATGAAAGACTTTCAGTTTTCGTTTGCTAAATTGATGCAAGATTACCAGATCGATGGTGTGGTGATCCGTCAGCGTCAGGCAAAAGGTAAATTTGCTGGTGGTGCGGTCGGTTTTAAATTGGAAGCAGCTATTCAATTGATCGAGGGCCTTTCGGTCAGAGTCGTTGAGGCGACCGAAATCAAAGAGCGCTTGAAACGAAACCCACTTTCGGTACCGTTTAAAGAAACGGGTCTAAAGCAATATCAAGAGCCAGCGTTTCTTGTTGCTTACGCATGCATCATGAATTAAAACGGGCGATGGTTGCTGCCCGAGGGCGCTATCCCTAAGTAATAAGTTATAAAAAGGACACCTTAATAATGGTGTCCTTTTTATTTAACTAAATAGTCAAAGAAGTACTGCAAGAAGACCTACTCTAAATCGCTTTTCATCTCATTAGGTGAACGGTAACCATAATATTTCCACAAATCTTTGTTCGAAATACGATACTCGTAAACGATTTCTCTAATCCACATTTTGCGGGTATTGGTAATGAGCTGATGAATGTTTGTCATAAATTTATTCATAGTATCGTCCTGATGTTGATTCGTTAGTAATACTCTAACTTCAGGTATTACCTTGCAGGAGTCGCATATGTTTATGTGGTAGTACTATTCGCTTATATTTTGCTGTTATAGTAGCCTGTCGATATCTAATAAGTACTTTATGGATGAATATGAAGGGTAAGTTGGAACGTGTACCTCAGCGCATAGGCGCTTCTTGGCGCTATAAAAAAATACTTGAACCATGCAAGAGTTATGGTTGGCACAGGCATAACGAATACGAAATTGCCATTCATCGCAACTTTACGGGGCACTACTTTGTGGGGCATTACAATAGTGAACTCTATCATAATCATATGATTTTGATGGGGCCGGGGTTGCCTCACGCTATTTATTCTGACTCTACCGATCACTCAAATATAAAAGAAACACATGTTATATGGTTTCGAAAGCAGTGGATTAACTCATTGATTAATGACTGCCACGAATTGAAACCATTAAGTGCATTGCTGGAAGACGCTGGCAGTGGGTTAGAGTTTTCAACAGAGACGGCAGAACAAGTGGTTAGTCTATTGTCGAATGTATTAGAGTTGACTCCAGCAAAACAACTCGCGACTTTGATGACAATCTTTGCTCTATTACTTGAGGATAACCATACTGTCCGGCTGATTAATTCAACGGCAATGATAACTAGCCTAGGACAAAGTCGGGCTAATGAAAACATTGAAAAAACCGAGGCGTATTTGCTGGCTCATTTTAATGAAAAAATATCACTGAGCCACCTTGCCAAGCACTTGTTCCTTAGTGAAAGTAGCGTGCGCAGATTGTTTTCAAAGCACTTTAATGAGAGTTTTAGTCAGCATCTCAAGAAAATCCGTCTTAACATGGCCTGCGATATGCTCGTCAATACCGACCTTCCGGTAAGTATAATTTTTGAGAAGGTAGGGTACGAAAATCAAGCAAATTTTAATCGTCAATTTAAAGCTTACAAGCGAGTGACTCCGAACGGCTATCGTTCAGAAATGAAGCGCTTTCGGTAAGGTGAGTTTGTTTTAGTTAAACTTATCCTTACCTGATGAACGAAGCAAATACTGAAAGCCATTTTCCATCAAGCTTGTTTCCATGACGGAAATTACTTGTCGACTGGTCTCGTGACGAACGATATCGGATTGAAATTTACTATTGAGGATGAGTGAGGATACATGCTCAATCTCATATTCAAATCCACCACCTCTTGTTGGCGTTATTATTTTTTGCTTCTTACCTAAATATGAAATATCGATGGTTTTAGGATTCCACCACTTGTCATGAATAATGATTTCAAGCTCAGGGCCTTTAATTATCGCTTCGCGCTTTAGGTTTTGGGTAATAGAGGCGCAGATTTTGCCTTTGATTTCTCCATCGAAAACAAATTCAACATTTTCGTCCACTTCGGACTCGGCATTATCTTTATGGTAGTTCACCGAGGGCTTTAATATTGAGGTTTTCGTGAGGTGGCATAAATCGGCATATAGCCATAAAGCGTATACACCGACATCCAAAGTAGCTCCACCACATAAATTTGGGTTGAATATTTGTTGATTTGTATCGAATGCATGCCAGTTACCAAAGGAAGCGTCGACTGAGTCGATTTTCACATTGTTTTCTTGAATAAACTGCCGCAATGCTTGGTATGCGGGAAAGGTGACGGACTTCATTCCCTCGATTAACAGTAATCCTTTCTCTTTGGCGAGAGCAGACATCTCATCCCAGTCTTCTATGTTGGTAAAAGCAGGCTTTTCAACCAAGACATGTTTGCCGTGAGTTAAAAACAATTCAACCATGTTTTTGTGTAAAGGATGAATGGTAGCGATGTAGACAACATTAACAATTTGGTCCTCTGCTAGAGCCTGATAAGACGCATAACTGTGTTGGCAGTGGTATTGCTCGGCAAACTCATCGGCACGCTGTTGATCTCTTGCCGCAACAGCATAAAGTTCAGATTTTTCCGCATGTTGCGTCAGATCTCTCGCGAAGCGATGGGCTATTTTACCCAATCCAGCAATACCCCAATGAACCTTGTTGCTACTCATATTAAGACTTAATTAATTGAAACATTTAGTTGATACTATCGTTTGATGGTGCCAACCGTCAATCGCGTGGGGTGAACTTATAGAGGCGTGCCAGCGATGATTATCGCTGGCACTTTCTGGGGGGGGGGCGATCAATTAAAGAGCGAATACCTTACATGCGGTAGTAGGTTGTTGATGTAACGGCTTACGGCGTTGGTTCAATCTGTAATATCATCTGGGTTAGGACATTTGAACCAATTCCCAATCGATCAATGATATGAACTAATGAAAGTGGTAAGTATTTAGTAAGTGAATAGATCGGAAACTTATAAAGTAACTGTTTACTATATTTATTTTTGTATACGACACTATGCATTTTTGATAAATCGCGAAATATTGAGGTGGTGTTTTCACTATTTACATCGACTATCCAAATGAATCCACCTTGGTTTAACCTCTCTGTAATATTTTTCAAAACAACGAGTTGGTCTTGCTCTGAAAACTGAGCCATAGCGGTCGTTAGTATAACCAGATCAAACTTTTCACCGGTTTGAATCGGTTGCAATAAGTCTTGGGTGAAATAGTTAATGCTGTTGTGTTTCTCTTTACATGAATCGATGCAATTCTCATCTATATCGCATCCAAATATAGTATGAGGTTCGAAGTGTTCAGCTAACTCTCGAGTAAGGCTTCCAAAACCACAGCCAGCATCTAATATTTTGAGCTTTTCCAGTGGTGTTATTGCGTCTATTGCTCTAAATCCTCGAACAAACTCTCGCCTAAACATTAAGTCAATGTACAAATGCGCTTCTTGAGTCCAATGAAACATGTTCCGTTTCTTCATATTGTGCCTTCAAATTCTAGTGGTTTACTAAATATCCCTGTCATACTTGAAGTTGCAGCGGTGTTGGCTGTGTTCGTGCGCCCCAATCACATAGTTCACCTATGCTCAGGGGACTTTCTTACTTGCCGCCTACCTGCATCTTCAAGTTTCTTGGGTATAGATCCTTTGTCCATTCGTTATGAGCAATACAAATAAGCCCTGCACTAGGGAGCGCCGAGAAGATATTATTTGTGATTGCTTTTGCAGTGCATTCATCAATGGCACTAAAAGCCTCATCGAGAATGAGCCAGCGAGGATTTAATAAAAAACATTTTGCAAGTTTTAGGCGCTGGCGTTCTCCACCAGACAACTGTTGCTGCCACTCTTCAACCGTATCTAAGCGCTCGGAAAAGCTCGAAAGGTTGACCATGTGCAAAGCCGAGATTAAGTGCTCATCATCAATTTCTATACTGTGCGGATAAGTTATCGCATCACGTAGCTTGATTGCTGGAATATAATCACGTTGAGATATAACGAGGAGACTATCCGTTACTTCAATCGATCCATTAGCGTGGGGCCATAACCCCGTTATTGCCTTAATTAGAGATGTTTTTCCTGAGCCAGATGGCGCGTTAATATGACACCTTTCGCCACGTTTCATTTCCCAATTTGGGATACTTAGTAAGTGTTGCCCGGTTGGCGTGAATAGGTCTAAATCTTTAATGATCAAGGCATTACAATTAGTGGATAATTCGAGGTTTTGACTGCTTTCATCGATGATACTTTCACGAACTTGTCCGATTCGATCCATTGTTGCGAACCATGACATTAATAAGTCGTACGAGTCGGAAAACCAGCTAATTGAGCCAACGACTTGAGAGAATGCAATTCTTATTTGCATATAACCGCCGAGATCTATTGCTCCGCTTAAAAATTTTGGAAGCGTTAGAAATAGTGGTGGCAGAAACATGCCCTGACCATAAAACAAGGTAAACAGACTGAAGCGACGATTTACTTTCATTGTCTCTTTAGCGTTGCTGTATATAGCTTCAAAAAAACGTTGAAGCCTTTTTTGCTCTGTGTTCCCAGCTTTGGCAAAGGCAATCGCTTCGTTATGTTCAGTAATTGTCATTACATGGCGGCGATAATCAGCTTCTACTTTCTCTCCTTGCCAGTTTAGGAATTTAAAACGTTTACCAACCAAACGAGCGCCTAAAAACCCCAAGATTGCATAAATAAATGCGCCGTATACTAAGTAACCCTCAATTGAAAAATAGTAGCCATGTAGTTCGAAATCTAAGGTGCCGGATAGATTCCAAAGGACAACAACAAAACTGCCCACTGTCATCACTGCATCAAGAAAACTGAAGAACAATGTGGTCGTTTCATTGGTGAATATCGAGATGTCAGCACTTATCCGCTGGTCAATGTTATCTATTTTGCTGTCACGATTAACGTGATAAAAGCGATTGTCTTTCAGCCATTTTTTTGTGTATGTTCTGGTCATCCATTCTCGCCAATGCAATTTCAGCCAAACGAGAAAGTATGTTCGGTTCGCACCGATTATAGCCATTGCCGATAATATGTAGATGAAGCGGTACACCTCATGCATGATTCGGTCATAGTCACGGCTTTCCAAAGCATTATAGAAAGTGGCATTCCATTCAGCGAAGTAAACACTTGAGTACGTCGTTAAGGAGGTTAATAGAAAGGTGATGGATAATAGTCCCCACCCCTTAAGACCTTCTTTGCTACGCCAATAAGGTGAAACAAGGCTGATGAGTAAATTGATTCTTGTCATAATAGAACCTAAAGAGCCTACGAACTTCGTAGGCTCTTTGTTGTTGTGGTTTGCTAGAAGTGGTACGCAGCGCCAATCATGTAGGTGCGTTCTTCTCCATCAATGCCTCTTTCTGTTTGGTATTCTGTATCGAATAGATTTCGCACACCGGCACTAAGTTCTAAGCCATTGTAACTGGCTTGAACTCGCAAACCTTGAACGGTGTAACCACTGATTCGTGAGCCAGATATCTCGGAAGAACTTGCTGATTTCGTAAGCCAAGTAGCAGCCATATTCAAAATGGGGAGGTGATAGGTAATCGCGGTGTTGAGGTTACGAGCATAGCGGTATTCAACATTCGCTTTTTTGTCTTTCATTTTTCGATAGTCGGTCGATGCTGAAAACGTCACATTATCCAGGCTGTAATTTAGTTCTAATTCCACACCAGATCGATTCGCTTTAGCAATATTAATGGTGGTATATTCCCTTCCCCCAGTAACTGGGTTAATGGTGAAAGTTGGGCTTGCTTCGATCATATCGTCAATATCTTGATCGAAATAGGTGAAGCGGAGGCTTCCATAATCACTTTCAGTAAATAGCCCAGAATTATGTAACCCAAAGCCAACTTCTCGATTAACGCTATTTTCTGGTTTCAGATCTGGGTTAGGTACGATAGCCATAAACGGTGAGAACTGAATTTCTGTGTACATCTCGTCAATAGAAGGGGCTCGAAAATCGCGGCTGTAATTTGCGTACAAAGCAAGCCAGTCGGTTGCGTCAATAGTTAACCCCAAGCTTGGGAGTGTCTTTTCTGTATTAACGCTAGTGGAACTAGTGCCATCCATGTTGTAGTTAACATAGCGCAGTGCACCAGTCGCGGTCACTATCCCCAAGTTCATCGTATCTTGAATAAATACACCGTACTCTTTACGCTGTCCGTTCGCATTGGCGAAGCTTTCTACTTCTCCGTTTACCCAGCCTTTTTGTTCGGTATCTAATGCGTTCAAGCCATAAGTAACCTCATGAGAGAATGAGTCAAGTTTAATGTAGTGGGTGTTTTGAGTATCAAACTGAAAGCGATCGACATTGCTCTCTTGTAGACCAGCAAGAGCGTTAGTCATAGCGGCTCTACGTTCAATTTTTGCGTAACTTATATTGGTTTTTAGATTAATATTATCGCCACGGTACAACTCATGAGTTAGTTGTATTGAGTCGTTGTCATAATTATCGGGCGCGACAACTGCACTCGTATATTCACGTTCTGAGTGTTTGAGGTTTAATTGCAGACGCTGGTCGTCATCAATGTTCATGCCAAATTTGCCAGCGAAATTACGGCTTTGGTTCTTGGTGTGTTTCGTTAGGTTATCTTCATTTAGTTCACTGTCATAACCGTCGGCTGTAATCAAATAGTCAAAGCTAGTGTCGGATGTGCGCCCGTAAATGCCGATACCATTATGAAATGCTTCATCTGATGAGTCGTAGCGGGTGCGAACAAAACCACCATGATTGTGATTGCCGCTCAATAAATCATCGACACTCTTGGTTCGAATAACAACAACACCGCCAATACCACCAGAGCCATAAAGAACCGATCCTCCGCCTTTGATGACTTCTATTTGCTTCACTAACAATGGGTCAATACTGAGCGGGTTACTGGCCATTCCTTTGTTGGTATCAACAGATTGATTTATGCCATCAACATTCAAAATTACTTGCCCACGGCTACCGCCACGTATAGAAACTTGGCCATAAGGACCACCAGTTGCCTCAACCCCTGCCATTCTATTCAGGGTTTCACTAATGTCTGTTGCTTGTTGGTTTTTGATATCTTCATCGCTGGCAACAGCAATCATTTGAGGTACATCGGTAATGTACTTGTCTGTTTTGGTAGCGGTAACGACAACCGTTTCGTAATTTCCGATATCTGGGGTATCAGTATCCGCAACGGCGATGTTGGTAAGAGAATTAGCTACAAAAACAGCGATTATAGAGAGCTTAAATCTTTTCATTAATTATCCGTAATATTTAAATGAATTAATACAGGTTATGAGGGTTGTATTGGAAGTGAACTGAGAATCACTTACATTCATGGTGGAGATATTAATGTAACCATCAATAGTAATGCAAATGATACTTAATATTATTTGCATTACTATTGATATTGATCGTAGTGGCGGGTTTGTTTTCTAATTCTTAGGTGAACTAAGTCTCAAAGGTAATATTGGAATATACCCGTCATACTTGAAGTTGCAGCGGTGTTGGCTGTGTTCGTGCGCCCCAATCACATAGTTCACCTATGCTCAGGGGACTTTCTTACTTGCCGCCTACCTGCATCTTCAGGTTTTTTGGGTATAGATCTAATTTATTCAGAGAGTTAGATGAAGGTGAGTGTCGAGATGCACTGATTTACAATAATAAATAAGCTGCTGAGAGGCGGCTTTAGTGGCTGTATTTGCTCGTTTAGTTTCAGGTGCTAATAGGGGATAGATATTTCGCTGGGTATGTAGCTGGTGGACTTAGTTGAATTTAAGGCGTAAATGAGAAGCACATTATCGCTTCTCATTGTGTTTGATGAAGGGCTTTAGATAATTGACTAATCGATCTCTTTCACGCGCCCAACATCACCATTTTGTAAGCGAACTTTAATTCCGTGTGGGTGGTTTGGCGACTTAGTTAAAATGTCTTTTACAACACCAGAGGTTAGTGTTCCGCTTCGCTGATCTTTTTTAAGGACAATTTTCACCTTTGATCCAGGCTGAATATTGGCTCGAATGGTTCCACTCATTGTCTCTACCTTATTGTTCTGTGTATACCCGCCATACTTGAAGTTGCAGCTGTGTTGGCTGTATTCGTGCGCCCCAATCACATCGTTCACCTATGCTCTGGGGACTTTCTTACTTGCCGCCTACCTGCATCTTCAAGTTAATTGGGTGTATCAGTGATTTGACGCTTCTCAAATCAAATTATATCTATCTACCAGTATACCCAAGTGACGCTAAGGTACTTGGGTATATATCCGTCATACTTGAAGTTGCAGCGGTGTTGGCTGTATTCGTGCGCCCCAATCACATAGTTCACCTATGCTCAGGGGGCTTTCTTACTTGCCGCCTACCTGCACCTTCAAGTTTCTTGGCTATACCATTAATGGTTTGGCTATGAATTTCTCAACCAAACATCTGAGGTATTAAGTGCTTTCTTCTTGCGCTTTTTCTTACCCGTGCCTTCAGGTTTAGCCATAGGCTTATTTGCTTCTAACATCTCTTGGGTAATGCTTTCATCGACTTCGAACCCTTCTACCTGTTCACGTTCGAGGCGGATTTTGTTCTTCTTCTCGATAACTTTGAAATGATGAAGGTCTTCATAATCAATCAGAGATAAGGCTAGGCCAACTTCGCCAGCACGACCACTTCGACCAATGCGGTGCATGTAATCTGATGGACTTCTTGGAAGATCAAAGTTGATCACCACTGGTAGTTTTTCAATATCTAAACCACGGGCAGCAATATCTGTTGCGATTAATACATCAATCTCACCTGATTTAAATGCATCAAGTATACGAGTACGGTAGCCTTGGCCTTTGTCACCATGAAATACATCTACTTCAATGCCGCGCTTGTACAGTTTATCGGCTAAGTGCTCACAACTATTTTTAGCGTTGACGAAAATCAGTGCCTGTCGCCATTGATGCTTTTTAATCAAATGCGCTAACACTGCGGTCTTTTCGCCTTTATTCACGTTAAAAACACGCTGTACTACAGTACTGGCATCATCACTTTGTAGCTGAACTTCAACAGGGTCGTTGAGTAACTCTTGAGTTAAAGCTTGTACTTGCTCTGGGAAGGTTGCAGAAAACAGCAGCGTCTGTTTTTGTTGTGGTAGTTTGCCCAATAATTCAGACAGTTCCTCAGTAAAGCCTAGGCTTAGCATTCGATCGGCTTCATCAAGTACTAAGGTTTTTACTCGATCAAGCTTAATCGCATTGCTTGAAATTAAATCGAGTAATCGACCTGGTGTCGCTACCAAAATATCGGTACCGCCACGCAAGGCAAGCATTTGAGTATTGGTAGAAACACCACCAAACACCGCTACGGTTTTAATTGCGCCGTTGAAGTGCGTAGCGTATGACTTCACGCTATCAGCAACTTGTTTAGCCAGTTCACGCGTTGGGACTAAAATCAGCCCAGTAACGTAGTTACCTTTGCTGCCTCTAGCGTACTCTGCTTCTTTTTTAGCAAAAATTGCCTGTAGCATTGGCAGTGCAAAAGCTGCCGTTTTACCCGATCCCGTATTTGCACCTGCAATTAAGTCACGCCCTGCTAACACACATGGAATAACTTGCGCTTGAATTGGTGTAGGTTGTTGATATTCCAGCTCTGTTAGCCGAGCTAACAAAGGTTGAATTAGGGCAAGTTCCGCAAAGGTGGTTGGCGTTGTGGCATTAGTCATTGGGTAATAAAGGCTCTAGCTAAAATAATGGCGTGCATCTTAGCGTATTTGAGTGCTGCGCAGTAGCACAATGATGAGCTTAATCGGTGAATTGCGCTCTTTGGTCTATACCCGTCATACTTGAAGTTGCAGCGGTGTTGGCTGTGTTCGTGCGCCTCAATCACATAGTTCACCTATGCTCAGGGGGCTTTCTTACTTGCCGCCTACCTGCATCTTCAAGTTTCTGGGTATATGCAGTGGCAAGGTTTAATGGAACCGAAGGGGCAGGTCTTGCCTTTTACCTTTGGGTTTAGCTGATTAAGTTTATCGCATCTTACGATTTTTAATACATGGGGTGCCTGTCCTTTCAAGAGCTAATGCTATTATTCACTCCTGCGGCCAACATCAGAGGGATATAGTCGCGTTAAATCATGCGCACCAATATGTTGATGAAGTAACAATCCATCCATAGTACTATAAAACATCGATTCATCGCTAGGAGTAGGGACCATATTAATTTCATCAATATATCGTGCATCAACTCCTTCATATACGCCTCCAATCCACCATGAATTAATTGGGGTTGAATCGATTCTAATAGTTTCTTTACCACTTAATGCAATGATGACATTGTTTTCCAAAACGATATTTTCAGGCGAAAAACTATACTTATTATCAAACAGTATACTTTGCTCAGAATCTATCATCGTATTGTCTTCGATGATAATATTATTTGCGGTCCACTTTGAACTTAATGGAATTGAATGATCAGATGGTGAGTTAGTCCCGCTATGTATAACAATTCCACCTCGTGTGTTGGAAGTGGTTCTAATTCCTTGGATATAATTATTCTTAACCACATGGTGTGAGCCATATAAACGAAAACCACCAGCATGCTTAACGCCATTTGCTAATATGATATTATCGCTAAACTCGTTGTAATTTCCATGCCGCGAAGTAATTAGCCCTTTACTACCAATCACGGTATTATTACGTACTTTATTATGGCCAGATTTGAGAGAAATCAATTCTATTTCTCCATTCATACTTTCAAACAAGTTTCCTGAAACAGTTGAATATGAGCCAGAGAGAGATGTGTGGGATGTTCCAATTCTGATTGCTTCCCAGCCATTCTCACCTCGACCATCCGCAAAATTTTTGAAATGATTGGCGGTGATTTTAGTGAAATTTGGGGAGGAATCGGGGCGCCAAACTGTTAAGATTTGACCTTTTGTATTCTTGTTTTCAAAAACATTATGAGAAATATTAGCGAATCGACCTGAAATAGATAGCCACTTTCCTTCGCCTTCTATGCCATCAAATACAGAATCCGTGAGCGATACTTCATCGCCATGAATGTGAATAACACCAGTGCTTGTTGATGTCTCTCCAGAAAATTTAAAATCAGAAAGATCGATAAAACTGCCATTAACAGTGATGACTGAAGTGCCAGATATGGGTATTAACTGCCCTCCTCCTGATATTGTGATTCGACTATCGGCTGTACCTGAGACATTAATATTAATCTCTTTATCATGCCAATTCCCGTTGGGATCCATAATAATGCTATCACCTAATTCTAGTTCGGAAAGCGTTGTTTCCAATGTATCAACAGAAAATACTCGATATTCAGTTGCTGATACATAGAATGATGATGTCAATAACATCAAAATAATATCAAATGTACACTTAAATGCTTTCATTGCGATACCTCATATAAAAATGATATGTATTCACTTTCTAATCATAACCATAAATGTGAACAGTTTGATGGGTGTTAATTATCTCACTCTGTAAATCATTGTTTATCACATTAAGTTTTGCAACATGATTTTTTATTTACCTTATTAAATTAAATATACTCTCTTTAAATTCAATTGGTTTCGTTTGTTAATATTTGATGAAAATTAAACAGCACTTCATAATACGTCAAATAAACGTCTCAATAGTGTCAATAATACGTTGTTGTTTTCATCTGAACACTTAAGTTTTCCGTCGATAATTAATTATAATAAAGAGGTTTTTTATGCATTTTAGATCTGATTATTACATTATTTTAATCATGCTATAAGAAATTCCCCCATTTTCGGACACGGTTTTATGAGGGAAGGACACACGCACCTCAAGTAAATAGTGGAAGCAGATAGCGAAGGCAACGGGTGACCCTAATACTAGCTCTAGTCTTTGTCTTGAACACGACGTTGACCGTTTTGGCTTGCTTGCTAATGCATGAACAATGAGGGCATGACAACGGTAGTTGAGCGAGCTTGATAATTGAGTTGATGAACCCTTGCAGACCTCTCAATGGCTAAGTCATTAAACAAACGAAGTCTCTCACGGTTGCCTTGCTTGATTTGCTTCCATAGCTGAATGGCTTCTTCATCAATCCCAGATGTCAGTTAACCGCGATTGATTAAAGCTTGGTTTTAGTGTTTCCAGTTAGTTGTTTTGTAGCGAGGCTTGGCCCATTGGTCTAAGTATTTGAATGAACTTAGTTGATCAGATCGTAGGTTGATGAGTTAGTTCCATTATTTAGGAAACAAAGCCAAATAGAAGGGCAAATTTAAAATGTGTGTCCCGCCGTTTTAGTATTAATAAGGTGAGCGGTAGATTGTAAAATGCCGAATGTGTCTAAGAGTTTGTTTCTTTTGAAGGTTTTTCACAAAGTACACTTGCTATATATATCAGCGCTGTGAATACTGAGCGAATTATAGGCAAGATTAACAGCAATAGTTCGAACTGTAGACATCATATCCGTAGGTTCTTCAGCATGTTGTTAATCACTATGGGAGAGGGAGCCGTTATCATTCATTCGCACTCATAGGTAAATTAGCGACTAGCACTTGTTTCAATTATGGATTTGTTAAAAAGTGGAGATAACCTCAAAAAGAATAAGATAGTTATTCGCAGGGCTGAGTTGGACGACATTTCGAATGTAATGCAAATTGAACAACGCTAAGGAAATGTTTTTTCATCGATGCCGATGGGTTCTTTATTTAGTTTACCGCAAGAAGTGCCTAGGCGTGAGGTACGACTCCAACTTTTCCTTCATATTTTCAGTACTTATCAGGCATTTTAGATTGCAGCATGGCTAGAATGTAAGCGAATAGTACTCCTGTATTAACGTATACGACTCCTAGAGGAGAATAACTGAAGGTAGAGTATTTCTATCGAATCAACGTCATTTGAATGGTGAGTATAATAAATCTCTGATTAAAAATTTTTATTCAAATGTTAATTGGAATATTGTAAAAATTGACGGAATAATTGATGGTTTTCTTATGGTAAATGGTATGTCGTTAATGTAAAGGGAGTAAGTGCTATATTTGTAGGTTTTAGCTTAACTAGGATTTAGATAAGTTTTGAAAATTATGTTTCACAATGATAATGGTGTGGTAAATGAAAAGGGAAATGAATATAGACTCTTTGAGAGTCATTGCCATCATAATGGTGGTTATATTGCATAGTTTTGCAATATTTATAATAGCTAATTTTGATAAGTTCAATCTTGATTTGAAGCTATCAACATCTATCGCTGTTTTTACTAGGGTTGCAGTGCCTTTGTTTGTAATGGTTAGTGGTAGATATTTGATGGATTGTCTTTCAAAAATAAGCATCAAAGATTTTTATGTTAAGAGAGCAAATCGAGTTTTATATCCCTTACTATTTTGGTCAGTTATTTATAGTGGATATAAGATGTTTTTCGTTGAAGGAAGTACAGTAAGCAGCGTTGTTGTGGATTTTTTTGTTGGAACTCCTTATATACACTTGTGGTTTTTGTATATGATATTTGGTCTGTATTTGGTTACGCCTTTATTATACAAAATTAAAAACAAGCTATCGACAAAAGGTTATGTGTTATTCAGTGTGGTTTCTCTTCTCATAGCGCCTGTATTTGAAATGAACATGAAAATTCAAATCTTACAATTGTTCACCTATATAGGGTATTTTACTATGGGAGATATCTTGAAAGACTTTGTTGTTGGCTCAAAAGGCAAGATTATCAGTCTATTAGGGTACTTTGCATCAATGTTTGTAGCCGTCGGGTTAACTGTATATTTTATCGATTTGAAGAATGATGTGGCTTTCATGTTTTCATCAGGCACTGTTTACACCACCATGATTGGTGCTATTAGCTTATATGTTTTCTTCAATGGATTAGATAATAAGGAAAGCAAACTAAGTAAAGTTAGCAAGTATACGATGGGAATATATTGTATTCATTATATTATATTGGAATTTTTATCTCGTTCTACTAATGAAGTATTAACTGGAATTATGGTATTAGATGCTAGCTTGTATGCAATCATTACGTTTTTTATTTCGTGGGTGATAATCTATTATCTTAGCAAGGTCGAGTTTTCCCACAAATGGTTGGGGATCTAATATGAATTTCCAGCGGCAATAAGGTTACTCAGGTAGGTCCGTATGTTGATGAGCTAAGGCGGTAGATTGGAGAATGCCAAATATGTCTAAAAGTTTGTTTCTTTTTGACGCTCTGCACAAAGCGCACTTGTCATGCTCATCAATGTTGTGATTGCTGAATTTTAAAGTTTCTTGGGTATAGTTGTCGCGCAGTCAATTGGTCATTGAACCTTTTATCATGGCGAGTTTAAGTGTGATAGGGAAATGGCTTAACGAATCGTTAATAGTTCGCCCAGAAAAGATAGAGATTAGTGTAAACTCTTTGGTGCATTCCTTTAAAAAGAGACCGCAGTGTGCGCCCTGACGAAAATCGAGTTAAAAAAGCAACGCGTATAGAAAGTGTTATGAACTCAGCATTGTGGCACTTGGGTCAAAAGGACCTTACGGAAAGTGAGTTACTTGCTAAGCTTCGAGTCAAAACAGATAACGAAGATTGGATAGCCGACACTCTAGAGAAGTTGCGTGGCTTTGGTTATCTAAAATCAGATAACGAGTTTGCCGTTAAGTTCGCAGAACGTTCATTTTCCAGTGAGTATGGCAGCGGGTACATTTTCGAAAAGCTAAAAAAGAAAGGGCTTAACAGTACGCTGATCAATGAAACCATTGCCAAGGTAAAGGATGAATTGTGTATTGATGAGCAAGCGATTTTAAATGAACGTGTAAATAGCTATTATCAAGAGTTCAGCATGAGCAAAGAAAAGCTCACGGCAACGCTGCAAAAAAGAGGCTTCAGTTATTCTCAAGTCAATGAAGCGATAAAACAACATGTCTGTTTTCATCAACTGCAAACTAACCTTGAGATCAAAGCGGAAAAAGCGGATTTAGAAAAGGAAGTGTTGAAATATGCCCGCAAGGGGAAGGGGATGACAGTGATTCGCCAAGAGTTGCGCCAGCGGAAAATAGACATCACCGATCTTGATTCCCTAGTAGAAAAATTAATTCACTCTGAACAGTTAGATTTTTACGGCGCTTGCCTAGAGCAACTAGAGAAAAAATCCTACGATTTAAGCACGCATAAAGAACGAAACAAAGCATATGCTATGTTAAGCCGCAAAGGATTTTCGTCAGAAGAGATTCAATTTGCCATGAGTGAAATGAAGTAATCAATACAAGGGCTGGTTTTTCGAACGCGATAAAGTGAAGTTAGAATGGGTAACGAGCCATATTAAAGGTGATTTTTGTTAAATAGATTAGAATGTAATCAAAGCAGCTTGAAATACGTCACATAAATATTGTTGTTGATACGGCACGCTAGTTAAACCCTCTATTCATCAATGACTGAGGTATCTATGCATAGAGCCATCCGGAAAATGACATGGAAGACGAGAAGGCGGTAAACCCGCCTACTTAAATTAACTTGTAACCTGAAATCAGGTTGTCTTCTCTCGTCATCTCGCAAGGAGGCTCCATGCCTATTAATAAAATCCGCAACATTGCGTTTGTTGGTCAAACGGGTACAGGCAAAACCACGCTGATCGAAAAACTCCTATTTACTTCAGAGGCAACAACGCATTTAGGGTGTGTAGAAAAAGGAGACACAGTCACCGATTTTGATGCCCAGTCGATTCAATATCAACGGAGTATTGAAGCCACCCCAGTGACATTGTCTTGGCAAAATCGGCGCTTCAATATCATAGATACTCCCGGACAAAGTGAATTGCTTGGTAGAACGTTAAGTATATTCCCCTCCGTAGAAACTTCCGCTCTAGTTATTGATCCTCAAACTCCGATAAACAAAACAGCAAGCCGATTATTTGCTTTCGCCAAAGAGCAGAAAAAATGCCAAATGATCATCATTAACAAGTTAGATAATCACGGCAATAAACTCGAACAAATTTTGGATAAGATCTTTGAGCATTTTGGTGATAACTGTCTGCCGATAAATCTTCCATCGGTTGATGGTCAATCTGTCGTTGATTGCTACTTTGAGCCCCAACATGAGCAAGAAACATTGATTTCTAATGTCAGTGAAGCTTATGAAACTCTTATTGACCAAGTTATTGAGGTCGATGAAGAATTGATGGAACTCTACCTTGAACAAGGTTCAGAGCTAACCCCAGAGCAACTTCACGATCCATTTGAAGAAGCGCTTCGCACTCACCATGTTATCCCTATTTGCTTTGTATCGGCACAAACCGGGGCGGGGGTTGAACTATTATTAAAAACGCTTTCAGAAATTATGCCGATGCCTAATGAAGGCAACCCGCCATTATTAGAAAAAAATGGTACAAAGATAAAAGTAAATTGTGAAACTTTAGAGCACAGCGTCGCTCATGTTTATAAGGTCAGTGTCGATCCATATATGGGTAAACTCGCCTATTTACGTGTTTTCCAAGGTGAGATCACCGCAGGTAGCCATTTATATATCGGTGGCAGTAATAAATCTTTTAAAGTTGGGCACCTATATCAGTTGCAAGGTAAAGACCGATATGAAATTCATAAAGCGCTAGCGGGGGATTTTTGCGTTCTTGCAAAAGTGGATGAGTTGGAATTTGACTCAATAGTGCATGACTCTCATGCCGAAGATGATGTTCAGCTAAAAACGCTTAACTTTCCTAACTCTATGTATTCCGTTAGTTTAAAAGCTAAGAAGCGGGGGGATGAGCAAAAGCTTGGCGATGTGATTAATCGTATTATCAGTGAAGACCCTTCCTTACGTATAGAGCATAGAACACGCACTAACGAAACCATTCTCAGTGGTCAAGGTGAGTTTCATCTTAAAGTAGCCCTAGAAAAAATGGCGAATATCTATAAGTTAGATGTAGAGACTGAGCAACCGAGTGTCGAGTATTTTGAAACTATAACCAAAGCTGCCGAAGGGCAATATAGGCATAAAAAGCAAAGTGGCGGTGCGGGGCAATTTGGTGAAGTTCAGTTAAAAGTTCGTCCACTAGAGCGGGGCACAGGATTTAAGCTAGTGAACAAGGTGGTTGGAGGCTCTATTCCTACCGCGCTACTCCCTGCCGTTGAGAAGGGCATACATCAAGCATTGGAAGAGGGGGCAATTTCCGGCAATCCAATTAAAGATCTTGAAGTGACAGTTTACGATGGCAAATACCATTCTGTGGACTCGAAAGAGATTGCCTTTGTTATTGCGGGTAAAAAAGCCTTTTTAGATGCTGTTAATAATGCCGCCCCTATTGTGCTTGAACCGATAGTTCAAATGGAACTGTACATTCCCACATCAAGTGTTGGTGATGTCTCTGGTGACCTATCGGGTAATCGCGGCTTGATTGAAGGTACAGAGCCTGAGGCTAATAATTTCACTATATTGAGAGCAAAAGCGCCAGTGAATGAGTTGCAAGACTATGCTCGTAGGCTTCGTTCGCTTACTGGGGGTGAAGGTACGTTTAATATGACGTTGAGTCATTACGAACCAGCCCCACCTAATGTACAAAATCGAGTGTGTGAGGATTTAGCTTAAAACCACTACGTAGCAAACACCGGTAATATTGCCGGTGTTTGCTACACAATGAACGGGGATGGGAAGCACATTAAAGTGATTCTGATATTTACAATGTTAGAAATCCCAATCTTCATCTTCGGTTGCGACGGCTTTACCTATCACGTAAGAGGATCCCGAACCCGAGAAAAAGTCATGGTTCTCATCAGCGTTAGGGGAGAGTGCCGCCATAATTGCGGGGCTAACTTGGCACAGCTCATCAGGGAACAGCGGCTCAAAACCCAAATTCATTAGTGCTTTATTGGCATTGTAGTGAAGGAAATGTTTTACATCTTCAGTTAGCCCTACGTCATCATACAATGACTCGGTATATTGGCTTTCTAGTTCATATAAAGAGAACATCAACGCAAACGCTTCATCTTTCACTATCGCCTGCTCCGCTTCACTAAGCTCGCTGAACGCTTGTTGGAATTTATACCCTATGTAGTAGCCATGAATGGCTTCGTCTCTAATGATCAAACGAATGAGATCGGCAGTGTTGGTTAACTTTGCGCGGCTTGACCAATACATAGGTAGATAAAAGCCGGAATAGAACAAAAAGCTTTCGAGAAAAACACTGGCGACTTTTTTCTTTAGAGGATTTTCATTGGCTTTGTAATCGTCCAAAATAATCTGGGCTTTGCGCTGCAGCAGTTCGTTCTCTTCAGCCCAACGGAAAGCCTCATCAATTTGAGGGGTAGTGCAAAGGGTCGAGAATACCGAAGAGTAACTACGTGCATGCACCGCTTCCATAAAGGCAATATTAGTGAGTATTGCTTCTTCATGTTGAGTTCTAGAGTCTGCCATTAATGCAGGAGCACCAACTGTGTTCTGTATGGTGTCGAGCAGTGTTAATCCGGTAAAGACACGAATGGTTAAAGTTTGCTCTTCTTCAGTGAGCTGCTTCCATGTTGGAATGTCATTGGAAAGAGGAACTTTTTCAGGTAACCAAAAATTCACCGTGAGTCGGTTCCAAATCTCAAGATCTTTGTCATCTTGCATGCGGTTCCAGTTGATTGCTCTGACTGGTTGTAAAGTGGTTATTGTCGTCATAATTTGGTTTTCCATTCAATCAAAGCGTACAAGAAACGCAGCCATCAACCTGAGTACCATCTAACGCCTTTTGGCGCATACGAATGTAATAAAGCGTTTTAATTTTATTTTTCCATGCGTAAATTTGCGCTTTGTTGATATCACGTGTTGTGACGTTATCGTTAAAGAATAAGGTTAAAGACAAACCTTGATCGACGTGGCGAGTCGCGGCAGCATACACGTCAATAATGGCTTCCGCCCCTATTTCATAGGCATCTCGGTAATACTCGAGATTGCTGTTATCCAGATAGGGAGCAGGGAAGTACACACGGCCTATCTTTCCTTCTTTACGAATCTCGATTTTCGCGGTAACAGGGTGAATAGAAGCGGTAGAGTCATTGATATAGCTGATCGAACCCGTGGGCGGTATAGCTTGTAAGTTACGATTGTAGAGCCCATCTTGCATAACCTGCTGTTTGAGCGTCGCCCAATCATCTTGGTTGGGGAGTTTTAAGTCTAACTTCGCGAGTAACTCAGATACTTGCTCAGTGTTTGGCTGGAAGTTTGTTTCCAAATATTGGTTAAAAAACTCGCCACTCGCATAGCTTGACTGTTCAAATCCATTAAAGGTGGTTTGCCTTTGTTTTGCCAAGCGGTTTGAGGCAACAAGGCAATGGAACAGAACTGTAGCGAAGTAAACATTGGTAAAATCAACAGCTTCAGGGCTGTCATAATGGATGCCTTCGCGAGCTAAAAATCCATGTAGATTCATTTGCCCAAGCCCAATTGCGTGACTTTCATCATTACCTTTACGTATTGAAGGAACACTGTCGATGGCGCACATTTCAGAAACGGCATTAAGCGCCCTAATAGATACATCAATTGTCTGAGGAAGATCACCGCCATCGAGTGCTTTGGCAATATTAATTGAGCCTAAATTACATGAAATATCCCGCCCTAAATGTGCGTAGCTTAAGTCGTCGTTAAACTCCGATGCATCATTTACTTGAAGTATTTCAGAGCATAAATTAGACATGTTAATCCGCCCTTCAATTGGGTTTGCCTGATTAACCGTATCTTCAAACATGATGTAAGGGTAGCCAGATTCAAACTGAATCTCTGCTAGGGTTTGGAATAAAACTCGTGCGCTGATCTTGGTTTTTCGGATCCGCGGATCGTCAACCATCTCATGGTACTTTTCGGTGACGCTTATTTCAGAGAACGGCATGCCATACAGCTTCTCTACATCATGCGGGGAGAACAGATACATGTCTTTATTTTGCTTGGCAAGTTCCAAGGTAATATCAGGTACCACTACGCCGAGGCTGAGTGTTTTTATACGGATTTTTTCATCGGCATTTTCGCGTTTAGTATCTAAAAACTGCATGATATCGGGATGATGTACATTTAGATAAACAGCACCTGCGCCTTGCCTTGCTCCGAGCTGGTTGGCGTACGAGAAGCTGTCTTCAAGCAACTTCATTACCGGAACAACTCCAGAGCTCTGATTGAGGATGCCTTTAATTGGAGCGCCTTGCTCACGTAAGTTACTCAGCAATAACGCAACGCCTCCCCCTCGTCTTGAAAGCTGCAATGAAGAGTTAATTGCTCGCCCAATGCTTTCCATGTTGTCTTCAATTCTAAGCAGAAAACAAGAGATCAATTCCCCACGGCTTTTCTTACCTGAATTGATAAAAGTCGGTGTGGCCGGCTGAAATCGTTGGTGGATGATCTCATTCATCAACTGCAGGGCGAACGTTTCGTCGCCTCTGGCTAATGTTAGTGCGGTCATCACCACTCGATCTTCAAAACGTTCTAGGTATCGTTTCCCATCGCGGGTTTTAAGGGCGTAAGAAGTAAAAAATTTGTAAGCACCGAGAAAAGTACGAAAACGGAATTTGGTCTGGTAAGCCTGATCCCAAATTTGGCTAATGAATGCAGGGCTGTATTGCTGTAATACTTCGGCTTCGTAATAACCTTCTTTGATTAAGTAATCGAGCTTTTCACTCAAGTTATGAAAGAAAACCGTATTTTGATTAACGTGTTGAAGAAAGAACTGCCGAGCGGCTTGCTTGTCTGACTCGAACTGAATATCTCCTTGTTGATCAAGAAGGTTGAGCATGGCATTTAGCTCATGGTAATCGAGATGCTCATGAGTGAATTGCGTGTCCATGATGGCTCCAAAATTGTGTTAGCCCTTGACGCACGATTTGTACATCTTGTGGTGTCCCTGAGAGTTCAAATCGATACAGCACTGGTACGTTGCACTTGCGGGAAATAATATTGCCTGATTGGGCAAATAGCGTTCCGAAGTTTCTATTCCCTGATGCGATAACGCCCATAAGCAGTGAGCGAGTATGCTCTTCATTTAGAGCTTTAATTACCGATTTTGGTACCGCTCCGCGCCCTTGGCCATCTGCATACGTCGGGCATACCAGAACAAAAGGGCATGTTATTGGCGGGAAGTAACCGTCAGGGTCAATAGGTAAGCGAATAGCGGGCAATTCAAGCTGGTTTATAAAGCGTTGTGTGTTGCCCGATTCACTCGAATAATAAACCAGCATTAGCTGATCTGGCTGATCATATCAGGGCGGAACCCAGACCAATGGCGTGATCCCGCCACAACAACGGGTGCTTGTCTGTAACCCAAAGATTGCACCGTGCTCATTGCAGAATCATCTTGCGTTAGGTCAATTACTTTGTGTTCAATCCCTTTTGTTTGAAGCGCTTTTACTGTCGCTGTGCACTGCACGCACTGAGGTTTTGAGTAAACAATAATATCCATCTTATTCATCCTAAATGTAATGATAATCGTTAGCATATGATTCTATATATGGTATTTGCAAATATCAAAATGTCAATATGTAGTGTGTCACAAATAAAGCCTTATAAACTGAGTGGTTGAATCTTTTGTGATAATCAATATCATTCTCATGCAATGAGTGCAATTTGATAGGCAGAATGAGGAGTTTGAGATGAGCATTCAAAGTTCAGAATCAACTGAAATTTCTATTCATGACATGGAGTGGAAGGGGATTGAATTATCAGAATCGGCAGCCAACCGAATCCTACAACTATCTGCAAATGGGCAGTCCTTTCACTTAAGTGTTCGTCCTTCGGGGTGTACGGGATTCGCCTATGAGGTAGCGCTTATCGAACAAGCGCTGCAAACGGACCTTAAGTTGAATTCTAGGGGGATTGAGTTTTACGTCGCCTTAAGTGCAATGCCAATGCTTGATGGAACAGAAATCGATTTTGTTCGTCAAGGGTTGAATAGTAACTTTGTCTACCACAATCCCAACGTCAAAAATATGTGTGGTTGTGGCGAAAGTTTCGGAGTTTGAAAATGTGTGCTGTTGAAACACAACCGCAAGTTGAACAGATGCTGCAAAACAGCAGCTACAAACAAGGTTTCTATACTGAATTACCGTCAGATACGTTATCAGTAGGACTTAATGAAGACGTCGTACGTGCTATCTCTGCAAAGCGCAACGAACCTGAGTGGATGTTGGAATTTAGGTTGGATGCCTTTGGTAAATGGCAAAAAATGAAAGAACCTCACTGGCTTAAAGCCGAGTATTTTGGTCTCGATTATCAAAGCTACAGTTACTATTCTGCACCGGCTTGCGGAAAATGCGATGGTTCGACGAAGGACGATGGCTCCAATGAATTTCTAACCAATGAGGTAGAAGCCGCGTTTAAGCAACTTGGTGTCCCGGTAAGAGAAGGGGCAGAAGTAGCGGTTGATGCCATATTTGATTCTGTTTCGGTTACGACGACTTATCAGAAAGAGTTAAAAGATCAGGGAATAATTTTTTGCTCATTCAGTGAGGCTATCCATGAATATCCTGATTTGGTACGTCAATATTTAGGAACGGTCGTGCCAGCTGATGATAACTTTTTTGCGGCTTTAAATGCTGCTGTAGCCTCTGATGGCACCTTTGTTTACATACCGAAAGGCGTTCGTTGCCCTAGAGAACTTTCCACTTATTTTCGTATTAATCAGGCTAAGACAGGTCAGTTTGAACGAACGATTTTAATTGCCGATGAAGGCTCGTATGTGAGCTATATTGAGGGCTGTTCAGCGCCAGTACGAGACAATTATCAACTGCACGCCGCTGTGGTTGAGGTGATTGTTCATCGACATGCAGAAGTGAAATATTCGACGGTACAAAACTGGTTTTCGGGTGATGAAGAGAGCAAGGGCGGGATACTTAACTTCGTGACAAAGCGAGCCGTGTGCGATGGCGATTACAGCAAAATGTCATGGACACAGTCAGAAACGGGTTCAGCCATCACATGGAAGTATCCGAGCGTAATTTTGAAAGGTGACCACTCTGTGGGGGAATTTTTCTCTGTAGCCCTCACCAGTGGTATTCAGCAAGCGGATACGGGAACGAAGATGATCCATATCGGAAAAAATACCCGTTCAACGATTATTTCAAAAGGGATCTCAGCTGGTAAAAGTCAAAATAGTTACCGGGGTCTGGTTAAAATTTTAGCCAATGCGGAAGGGGCGCGTAATTTTACTCAATGTGACTCGATGTTGATTGGAGCCGACTGCGGTGCCCACACGTTTCCTTATGTTGAAGTAAGTAACCCGAATGCTCAGGTTGAGCATGAAGCGACAACTTCCCGCATCGGCGAAGATCAGCTCTTCTATTGTACTCAAAGAGGTATCAGTGAAGATGATGCCATTTCGATGATTGTTAATGGGTTCTGCAAAGATGTATTTTCTGAATTGCCGTTAGAGTTTGCGGTAGAAGCTCAAAAACTGCTTTCAATTAGCCTCGAGCATAGCGTGGGGTAACCAAGATGCTAAAAATTAAAGATTTACACGTCAGCGTTGACGATAAGCCAATTCTTCAAGGTATTGATTTACACATCAAACCTGGAGAGGTTCACGCGATTATGGGGCCGAATGGTTCCGGGAAAAGTACCTTGTCTTCGGCATTGGCAGGTAAAGAAGACTACCAAGTAGATAAGGGAACAATTGTTTTTAAAGGCAAGCAATTAACTGAGCTGGATCCCGAAGAGCGGGCGGGCGAGGGCGTCTTCTTAGCGTTCCAGTACCCGGTTGAGATCCCTGGCGTTAGCAACAAATTGTTTATGAAAACGGCCTTGAACGGCATCCGAAAGTATCGTGGTGAGGAAGAAATCGACCGGTTTGATTTTGAAGACTTACTGGAAGAAAAAGCACAGTTGCTGAAAATGCCAATGGATTTGTTACAACGCTCAGTAAATGAGGGCTTTTCCGGTGGGGAAAAGAAGCGTAATGACATTTTGCAAATGGCGGTGCTATCTCCGCAGTTGTGCATTCTGGATGAGACAGATTCAGGGCTTGATATTGATGCATTAAAGGCAGTTTCCGCTGGGGTTAATGCCCTTAAAGATGGCAAGCGTTCGTTTATTTTGGTCACGCATTATCAACGCATTTTAGATTATATAAAGCCAGATTACGTTCACGTGCTCTACAAAGGGAAAATCGTCAAATCTGGTGATCACACACTAGCGAAGCAATTAGAGGATAAAGGCTATGGGTGGATTACTGGTGAACAATGATACGGATTTATTGGTAAGCCTTGAAACTATGGTTAAGCCGAACAATTGGCAGCAACAACAATGGAGTAAAATGGCAGGCGTAGGGCTTCCGGTACACAGCGATGAGGATTGGAAATACACGTCGTTATCGATGTTTAAACAGCTACCACTGCATTGCGCTGCACGCCAACCCGCCGAAAATATTTCGTATGAGAGCTTAAGTCTTGCTCTCGATGGTTATCGTTTGGTGTTTTTTGATGGTCTATTTTCAGTAAGATGTTCGGATTGGATCCCTAAAACAACCGTTACTCCTCTAGAGAGATTATCTGCCGTTGAATCTTATGAAATGTCAAAATCGGTTTGCCCTGATGCGTTTACTTACTTAACCGATGCGACGGCAATGGGAGGAGTTTTGATTGAGGTCGAACCCGGCACCTTGATTGATAAACCGATTTATTTACTGCACATCAGCAGTGGAGTGAAAGGCGATGTTTGCAGTTATCGCCATCACATTGAGTTGGGACGCCTATCCCAATGTGAGGTGATAGAACATCATATTTCGTTGGACCAAGGCGGGGGAGCGACTCTCTCTAGGCTGAGTTTTTATGTGGGTGAAGGGGCGCATCTATACCACACTAAATTGATTGAAGAGTCCCCATTACAGCATCATTTTGGTCACAATGATCTTGTTATTGAACGTGATGCCAGCGTGCAATCAAATTGCTTTATGCTGTCTGGATTAATATGCCGTCATCAAACCAGTAGCCACTTGCGAGGTGAAAACAGCTTTATCGAAATGAATAGCTTGTCGATGCCTGATAATCAACAAACCTTTGATACTCGTACTTATCTAAGGCATCAAGCTGCTCATTGCCGCAGTGAACAACTGCATAAGACGATCGCTAGAGGCGCATCTTGTGGCGTGTTTGATGGCACGATCTATGTTGATCCAAAAGCACTCAAGACAGATGGTCAGATGGACAGCCACAACTTAATCATGAGCAAAGCGTCCCAAGTTAACTGTAAGCCTAAACTTGAGATTTACGCCGATGATGTGAAATGTAGCCATGGTGCGACGACCGGGCAACTCGACCCGAACCAGATTGAATATATGCGTGCGAGAGGGATCAAAAAGTCAAAAGCTGAGCAAATGATAACCTTTGCGTTTGCCGCTGAAGTGGCGCTTAAAATCCGCAATCCATTGGTGAAGCAACATGTCTGTGACAAGTTGGAACTCGCTTTATCTCAAGGAGAGGTCAATGGTTGAACTTGCCTCAATAAACAGCCCGTGGTGCGAGGATTTTCCCGCGTTGAAAACCGAGGTTTATCAAAAACCGCTCCGCTATCTTGATACTGCTGCAACTGCACAAACGCCCAATGTTGTGATAGACAGGATGACACGTTTTTATCAAAACGACTATGCGACAGTGCACCGTGGCATTCATTTCCTGAGCGCAAAAGCGACAGAGGACATGGAGCAAGTTAGAGCTCTGGTTTCTCGATTTATTGGTGCTGAATCTGCTAGCAACATCATTTTTACCAAAGGTACCACCGAAGCCATCAATCTTGTTGCGCACAGTTATTTGAGAACGTTGCTCTCTCCGGGCGATGAAATTATTGTAACGGAAATGGAGCACCATGCGAATTTGGTGCCTTGGCAGTTGTTATCTGAACTGTGTGGAGTCACGATAAAGGTGTGGCAGCTAAATCAAAGCAATGAGTTGGATTTGGGTGACCTAAATCGTTTGATTTCGCGCAGAACTCAAATGATAGCTGTGACCCATGTATCGAATGTACTTGGGACCGTCAATTTAATAAAAGAGATTGTCAGCTACGCGCATAAGCGTCACATCTCGGTATTAGTCGATGGCGCTCAAGCGGTGCAGCATCAAGCCGTTAACGTGGCTGAACTCGGCTGCGATTTTTATGTATTTTCTGCCCACAAACTTTATGGTCCAACAGGAACCGGTATTTTGTACGCTAAGTCGTGTCATTTGGAGCGCATGCAGCCATGGGAAGGTGGTGGGGCAATGATTGACCAAGTGACTTTGCCAATGGGAACTACTTATGGTCAAGCCCCTTGGCGTTTTGAAGCCGGAACACCAAACATTGCGGGTATTTTGGGTTTAGGTGCGGCAATTGAATACATTGATACTATTGGGCTCAATAATATTGCTGAGTATGAAAGTCGAATCATGGCTTATTTGGTTGAGAGCCTTACTCACGTTAATGGTATAGAAATATATGGTAACGCCGAAAATCGAGTTGGCGTGGTGGCATTTAATATGAAAGGGCTTCACTCATTTGATGTTGGAGCATTTTTAGATCGATATGGTGTTGCCATACGTACCGGTCACCATTGTGCAATGCCGCTGATTAGAAAGTTGGGTCAAAGTTCCGTCTGTCGAGTGTCAATTGGTATGTATACACAGTCCGCTGACATTGATGCTTTGGTAGAAGGATTAAATAGAATTAATCAACTGTTGAGGTAGCGATATGACACCAGATAAAATGGTTGGCAACTTTAACCGTTGCAGCGATTGGGAAGAGCGATACTTATACTTAATAGAGCTTGGAGAGCGTCTTCCCAATTACCCTGATGACCAAATGACGGTTCAGAACTTAGTCAAAGGATGTCAGAGTAAAGTATGGCTTACTCTTCACTATCAATTGGAATCAAAATCACTTAGGTTTTTAGCGACGAGTGACGCTGCTATTGTAAAAGGATTATTAGCATTGCTGCACATTGCCTATGATGAGAAATCGCCGCAAGAAGTGCTGCTTTTTGATATCCATTCTTGGTTTGATGAGCTTGAGTTAAGAGAACACTTAACGCCTAGCAGGACTCAGGGATTGGACGCGATTGTAAAAGAAGTGCAAACCAATGCTCGCCAGCAATTATCGAGTTAAGCAACAAGAAGGAACGTGGCTTTGTGACTAAAGTCTTATTCGTTCTCTTGCTTTTTCAATCAGAAATTCGTTAAGCTAACGGCATCATTTCTGTAGGAGATTACGCCAATATGAAGCACTAAACCTGTCATCCATATTTCACTATATTCTTTGGATTCACAGGGTTAGTAGGCGTAGCTCACTTTCCGATATTTCGTAGCATTAGCTCCCGTTGTTCACCTAGGACAGCTTAGGGCAAGTTGATGGCTCCGATCTATTTCAAGTACAAATCTCGAGTTGCTGCGACTGTTGTCCCTGTCATACAGGAGGCAAATTATGCCGTTTTTACAGTCTTTTAATATCAGCCATCAATTTGGTAACGGAGAGTTACTCTTTCAATCTATTTCATGCTCAATGAATCAATCGCGAGTCGGTTTGGTTGGGCGTAATGGCGTCGGTAAATCGATTCTGGGCTCGATGTTGTTTGGAGAGATCATACCAATCAGTGGCACGGTCACACCGCCATCTTCTTTTGCTATTTATCGCCAGCAGCCGTCAGAATTACTCTCAGGTGAACTATCTATTGCAGAGTTTCTGGGAAAGCACACGGTACTCGCTGCATTAAAGAGGATTGAAGCTGGTGATTGCGCGGATGAATGGTTTGAAATAGTTGGTGAACAGTGGGATTTAGAAGTTCGTTTAATGCAGCAACTACACGCAATGAGCTTGCCGCAAGAACCGAATTTCCCTTGCTCTCAATTGAGTGGAGGACAGTTAGCCCGATTACAGTTATGGCAACTGTTTGAGAGTGAGGTGGATGTATTGATGCTCGACGAACCTTCCAATCACCTTGATGCGGTCAGTAAGCAATGGCTCATTGAGCGCATACAATTATTTGATGGAGCGATATTACTGATCAGTCATGACCGAGAGTTACTACGAGAATGCGGAGAAATATGGGAGCTTTCAAGCCTTGGAATACAGGTGTTTGGTGGTAACTACGATTTTTATGCTGAGCAAAAGGAGGTTGAAAATCAGGCTGTGACTAGACAGTTATCCAGCATTAGTCGCCAGCAAAAGCAATTGGAAGAGCAAGCCCAGCGAAATCGTGAAAAAGCCGATCAACAGGCATCAAAAGGGAACAGATTACGTAAGCAGGGTAGCCAGCCTAAAATACTCATGGATGCGAAGAAAGACAGTGCGACTGCGCAAGCGTCTAGACGCAATAAGAATGAACAATTGAGGAAAGTTCACTTACGGCAAAAAGAGCAGGCGTTGAGGTTACGGTTGGAGCAGATAAAGAGCCAGAAAATATATTTAAATAGCGATCACAAAGGTTCATCTACTGTGATTTCGATGCTCAACGCGGTGTTGCCTTTTGGCAACAATACTCCGATAACGTTGCAAGTATCCGCAAATGATAAAGTACATCTGACTGGAACGAATGGTTGTGGGAAATCAACCTTGTTGAAAACGCTCCTTGGTCACTTCACCCTTGCAAAAGGTGAAGTGCAACTCAATACGCCGCTTCATTATCTGGATCAGCATTTTGGTTCGATTTGTCATGAACTAACATTACTCGAAAATCTAGTGGGGCGATGTGAAGGCATGGAAGAGAGTGATGCTAGAACACTACTGGCGGGGATCGGTTTTCGCCGAGATAGTGTTTTTCGCTTGGGCGAGGCACTCAGCGGTGGGGAGAAGATGAAATTAGCGATGCTGATTGTTAGTCACCAACCAACGCAACCGTTACTGCTACTGGATGAGCCGGACAATCATCTCGATATAGAGTCGAAAATCATGCTGGCTAATGCGTTGGAATCCTATCAAGGCGGCTATATTTTGATTAGCCATGATCAGGACTTTGCGGTGGAATCGGGTGTTTCTCGCCAGATCGAGATTGCGTAAACACAACTAGGTATACTACCCATACATCGACACAGCAGGTGTTTTCTGACTTATCTTGCCCCTTAAACAGTGTGGCGGTGAATCTATAAAAGCTTCAGTTCGCTTGGCTCTGAAGATATCGACAAGGTAATGTCTGACAGCCCTAATTTGCTGGCGAGATATTGTGGGTAGTTTTCGCTTTGCCAAAAGTAGCTTGAGATCAACTCACCACTGGTTGTGGCTTCTAAGATAAAGAGTAGCTCTTCGAGAAAGTAGCGTAGCTCCGCCAATTGATATAACCGTCATACTTGAAGTTGCAGCGGTGTTGGCTGTGTTCGTGCGCCCCAATCACATAGTTGACCTATGCTCAGGGGGCTTTCTTACTTACCGCCTACCTGCATCTTCAAGTTTCTTGGGTATAGTAGTCAAGGATACGTTGCCTAGAATCAGGGTCAATTACGCTAAATCCATTGTCACGGCTTTTATGTTTGAAGTTGAACGTGATCGTTTTGTCAGCCATCGGATGGTTAGTTCGCACTTACAGGTACAACACCAAGATCGATGAAAACTTCGTCACTAACTTGTTGTTGAGAAATTTGAATATCGACTGCTTGTGCGACGTTATCGTAGAAATAGACTTGATAGTTACCTTCGGGCAGTACATCTAGCTCGAAGTTGCCCATTTCATCGGTAAAGAATGGATAGGTATGCTTGGAGTGTTTGTCTCTAAATTCGCCAACAATATCAGCCATTGGGTCGCGATTCTGGTTATGAAAGAAGCCACTCACAAAGTAACCTTTATCGACACTGAGTTGATGTGCTGAACCATTATATAATCCGCCGAATGCAACAAATTCGCCTTGCTTGAGTTCTTCGTTGAACTCTAAGTTATCTCCCCCGACTTTAATGGTGCGATGCCCATCATTTTTAACCGGCACCATCAGTTGATTTTGCCCTCCTTCATCAGCTGGAACAATCTGAATACGACGATATTGATCGTACTTAAGTGCGTATTTATCGGTAAGTTCTTCCGGTAAAGAGACAATGTTAAAACTGCTTGAAACAGGAGAGGTCCATATTAGGTTATTTCCAGCCCAAGCTAACGCGGTGTCGGCACCAATGGATAAGGTTCTACTGCTGGTTTGTTGAGACAAATTTCGTGAGGAATAGCGACCGTTCCAAGTAACTCGTTCTCCATACCATTTTCCATACCCATCAAAACCGTCATACTGTTTGTCTTTGTATTTTGTCGCGGCACGCCAATAATACTCGGGTTTGTATTGTGATGCAGAAAGCTCACTTTGATATTCATCATTGCGGCTGTCATAGGCGGTTCTGGTTGAAATACTCACGTCGTTCCAACGCAGGGGCAGCGAAACCGTTAAGTAAAGACTTCGATCTATGCTGTTGTTGTACCTTTGCCAACGTAGATTCAGGCTGGTGGTGACGAGTTCATTTACTCGATAACTAGTGTTAATGGAAGCAGACTGCTTCATTGTGCCTTGATCATTAAATTGATGCTCAATATTAAAAGAGAGATAGCCGGTCTCTACTGGGGTCTTCACGCCTGAACTCAGAGCGATAGTATGGCTAAGAGGTGTGATTTCTGAGGCTTTGTTTACTCCGTAGCGAAGTGAGAAGCTTGAAAGATTGTCATCCAATAGCTCACTCGCGTAGAACTGACTCTGTAGGCTGTAAGATCGAGAATCTTCTAGCTCGTTAAGTTCACCGTCAAACGTAATAAAGAAGTCGCCAAGAGCAAAGCTTTGATCAATTGAATAGTGTTGCGAATCTTGTTCTAACAGAAACGATGATGAAAGTGTCCACCAGTTCGTAAGACCATATGAAATAACACCTTGGGTGTTGATGCGGTCGGTCTCGATTCGCTTGTCACCGTTATCGCTATATATCTGTTCAGCACCATAAACCCACTGTGTTTCGATGTCTCCTTGCAGTAGTAGTTGTGGGTGATCAACTAAGTTGAAAAAGCGCTTCTGCTCGATGCCGCTTTGATCGATATAGCTCACTTCAACTTCGTTTACGCCTTGCTCCAAAGGTAAATCGCGCAAGTTGTATTGCCCAGCAGCGAGTCGAATGGTTCGATAATCTTCACCATTGATCCGCACAGTCACAAGTGAGGTCGATTCCAAGCTGATAGGTACGATATTTGGCTTAAGGCTATTCTCAATATATTCAGGTTGATAGGAATAAGAAAGACCGAATAGATCGCCGCTTGGTAGGGGCGATATGTCGGTTTTAATCCGGTAATCGCCGAATTGAACAAAGCCCATACGATTGGGTAAGTTTGCCATCAATCGTGAGCTGTCACGAAGCCAGTTTCCACGATGATTAAAATGGTTGTAGCTATAGGTATGTCCGTCTTCAAAGGTTATTGCCCCAAAGGCGGCAGTGGTGCGTGTTGCAACTTGTGAAATGGAATAATCAGTCTCGACTAAATTGCGGGTATGAGACCAATAAGTGTTTAACGCTCCGCTAAACAGTGCTGGTTTAACATGAGGAAGATTCGCTGGTGGCGCTGTGTTGCTAGCCGGTTCAAAAGGTATTTCTATTAATTTTCGTTCGTTTACTGGAATAACAATGGAGATCAGTAGTTCATCAATATTATATTCAGTGTGCCAACCAACTTGTGTGAAATCGGCCTTAGTGGCCTTACGATCCTGCAATATGCCTCTTAGAGCGTCGAGGCGCGTGGCGTCGACAGATAATGCCAGAGCTGGGATCAGTTCATTGCCTTCCAATGCCCAATATTGTTCACGTTCATCGTCAAGATAGCCAGTGATCTCAACTCTTTTGCCGACTATATCCACATCAATTGGAATGACCATTTCTAACGCGGATACAGAAGGGACAACACCAACTGTGTAGATCAATATTGAGTTAAAACCGCGCCAATTCACCATAAGACTACGGCATTTCAGTTGAGTATAACTTCAGCCAAATCATACGATTTCACTTTGTCAGATAAGGGGATAAACACTTGGCTATTGGCGAGCATGTTGATGTCTGGCAACGGTTGGTCATACATGATGCTTTGTTCACTAGAAGTTAGCTTGAGCTGCCAATCCTGTAAGATAATATGCTTACTTCCTAGGTTTGACAGCGCTAGTTGCGTGCCCTGACTGTTTGCTGATAGCGTTGATTTAAGGTCGGATGTTGCGTTTTTAGGTGTTACGTAAAATGCAGTATGGAAGTTAAATTTTGAATTTAGAGCTTGCTGTTCGTTTTCGGTGACGTCGCGATCAAGCTGCATAAACACCACGCGAAATGCTTTTTCCCGTGAGATATTTCGTTTTCCAAGGTAAATCACTTTAATGCGTTTTTTCTGCTGAGGTTCGAGGATGATTTTTGATGGGAATACGCGAATTTCTTTCGTTGGATGGCGAGTTTCTTCTCCAGCACTGTTAATCTCGCGTGTGGTCGCCAAAATTTCATAAGCTGCTTTTTGGTTAGTGAGGTTTTCTAAGGTATAGCTAGCCGATTTTTGCTTGGTACTGATACTTTGTGAAAGTGGCGATATATTAAAGTTGGCTTGAACTGAGCCAATATAAAAGAGTAGTAGAGCGGTAACCCAACGCATAAATCCTCCTTGAGATGCGGCGACTCGAATCAATATAGGGGGGCTAAGCCCCCTAATGATTAGAGTTATAAAGGAGTGAGATCAAACGTTAAGGTTTCTGTGTACTGTCCGGCGTAAGTGAAATCTTCACCAGCTTTGAGTTTCATTTTGAGCCTGAATTCAGCCAGTAGTGTATTTACGCCACTGCCAACAAGAACAGGGCTGTCAGCAGCCAGATCTAACGGGCTATTGAACGCAGGATCTATGGTGAAATTATTCGAACTCACTTTCTCTAGAGTGTAATCAACAGTTTGGGCGATGCTGGAGTCTTTGTTGTCCAACTCTCCATTAGTCGCAGTTACATGAACGTCGTAACCGCCAGAGGCATTACACTTTGCTCGACCTGTGATGTATTGACCGCTAACTTTCAGATCATTTAGCTCACTATGCACATAATCACTACCCAATTCGCTACTGACATCTCCGCCAACAGAGCCATCGTTGCCTACCGCCCATAAGCCAATATTACATTCCTGAGTGATATTTTTGGTTAGTGTGGTTGAAGCACCAGTAACGTTGGCGTTTACGACAGAACTTCCTGTAACAGCTAGGATAGCGGCTGCGATTGCTACTTTTTTCATAATTAGTCCCTTTATCGATTATCAAGTTTGTATCAGTCATATGAAAGACATAAAGATAATAAAGACAAAATAAAGATTAGAAGTTTTAATTTAGTTTTATTGTTATAAATATAACTAAGCCTAAAGTAGTAGATTGGTAACCTAGGTTAATTTTTAAATAAATATGTAAATATTGAATTTTTACTGCATTATTCTTTTAAGGATGATCTAGTGTTATATAAGTCCATGGTTTTATTGAGTTAAATATTAGTTGGCAGTGTTAGGGCGTTTATAGTGGTATCGGAAATTAGTGTGTTTTGTAAGGATTAGATAATATTTTACTGTTTCTTGGTGTTTGATTGGTTATAAGTTTATGAAAGTTAGTGGCTAATTATTTTTGTGAAATTAGTCATAATTTTTTGTAAGTAATGTATTGAATATAGATGAAGACGTTCTAAGCTTATCAAGTCTATTGGCTTATAGGTGATAATTTATGAATTCGACTAAAACAAATTTAGTATTGCTAGGTAGTCTAAATATACAGAACAGAGTTGTTTATGATGCATTGCGAGAAGTACAAGGTGTGACTGTTTATTTAAAACAGTTTAATGACATGAGCACCACACTTGAAAAAGTTAATATCGATGTATTGTTATTGGAATTCAAGGATATAAATAAGTTTAATCGTATGTCTTTGGGGGTTAGCCTTATTATATATAATACCCCCGATGAGGTTTCAGAAGTGCAATTAACCAAGTTGCCTAATCTAAAAGGCGTACTTTATATTAAATCATCCAAAGAGCATTTAATTCAGTGTGTTGAGCATGTATGTCGGGGGGATATGTGGCTACCTCGAAAGTTGATGGTATCTATGCTTAAGAATTTTCTGCTTATTTCAACTCCTCCTAATGGTGTATTGGATCTTTTGACTAGACGTGAGCAGCAGATACTAAAACATTTAGTCAATGGGTATTCCAATCAGCAAATAGCAGACAAATTATTTGTAACAGAAAGCACGGTAAAAACTCATGTCTATAAGTTGTATCGCAAGATCAATGTTCGTTGTCGGAGAGATGCTATTTCATTGGTAAAAAATATGCATGCAGGTTCAAAGGTTAGGCCTGAGGCTTTGATAGATACGACTCTTTTGGAACACACATAATTGAGTATTTGTTATGGAAGATTTAGGTTTCAAAGATGTGTTTGATCTTTGCCCTTCGGGAATTGTTATCACCGATAAGCGCTTAAAAATTATTGATGCCAATGAAGCAGCCCATCGTATCCTACGTTTACGGACACTGCTGGGGAGTTCATTAACGGAACTGTTTGATGAAGTATCAAAAATTCACATGGTCACATTTTCCCAATATTTAAGTTCAAGTAAGCAGTTGTGTCTTGATTGTCAATTTCACGGACCGACACTAGAGGGATGGTGTGAGCTTTCTGCTACTAAGGTGAGGGGAAATAATTCAAATGAAGATGTGATTATTTGGAGTATTTCCGATATTTCAATGCATAAGCGCCGAGAATCAGAGCTTGAAAATCTTGCCTATTTCGACGGTTTGACCGGTGTATATACAAGGCATTATTTTTTGCATCTAGCCGATATGCACATGGATAAGTTCAGGCTTGAAAAACTGCCATTTTGCCTTCTTGTGCTAGATCTTGACGAGTTTAAGCAGGTTAATGATCTTTACGGACATAGTAAAGGCGATGAAATTCTGCAGAATTTCGCGTCGATCACCAAAGAGAAACTGCGGAAAAGTGATCTATTTGGCAGGATTGGTGGAGAAGAATTTGCCATTCTTTTGCCCAATACAACTGAAAGAGTTAGCTTAGCCATTGCAAATCGAATATGTCGTGAGGTTGAATGCTTTTTTGTGCAGATGAAAGTAACTGTGAGCATTGGTATTGCAGCAGTAGAGAACAACCAAGATACAATAAAGCATGCTTTGGAAAGGGCTGATTCAGCTCTATATGATGTAAAGCGCAATGGCAGAAATCACGCCTTAGTTAATACTGTGAAAATGCTAAGAGTTAATAGATGCGGTGACACGGAATAAACACAACTGACGATGATTGTTGTCGCAGTTGTTCCCAACTTCATTTAGCACTTCCAATGGTTGGGTAATTTGCTCAAACTCCGATGGTTAGGTAATCTTGAACTTGAGATTGAATAGCAGACAGTTCATTTTTCGCAGCATCAATATCCTCTTGGATCGGCGGGCTTTCATCACGTGTGTCGTGTTCGATACGTTCCAATATGTGTGCTGCACTCTCTTCACCCAATATTTTTAACGTACCCTTTAAGCTATGGCTGAGCATATACAATTCAGACCAGTCTTGAGATTGGTAGAGCGTCACTATTTTTTGCGCTGCGTCGCCATAATCGTCTGAGTAACTGCTTAACAAAGCCACCATTACATCGTTATCGTCGTCTATAAGTGCTCTAATGACATTGAAATCTAACATTTATTTCTCGCCTTGTTCTGTTGAATCACATTAGTTAAACGTAGATGTAAGTGCGGATAAGTGCAATGCGGAATGAAGCTAAGAATCAATCTTGTTAACAAATAGCACGTCTTGATTGCTAAGTGGGACGACATATTAGAGTGAGTTCTCCAAATTGTTATTGCCTCATCGCAAGCATGATGATATTTATCACTAAAATATAGGCTAATCATGGAATAATTAGAATGGAAGCTGAGCAATTAGAAGTACTCAATTTCATAAGCCAATACCCCCCTTTTGATGACCTCTCTGAAGAGCGATTGAAAGAGCTCGCTATTAACGTCGAGGTTGCTTACTACCGTGAAGGTAGCGACATTTTGAAGTTTGGCGATACTATTCGTGATCTCTACATGGTGCGTAGTGGGGTCGTAGAAGTATTCCGTCGTAAGGGGGAACTGTATAACCGCATTGATGCAGGTTGTCTGTTTGGTCAAATGGGATTGCTGATGAACAATCGCGTGCGAATGCCAGTTAAAGCTATTTCAGATACCTTGGTTTATTGCATCCCTGAACGAATTTTTAACGAGCTTTGTGATGAGTCGGAAAACTTTGCCGACTTTATGGAGTTGGAAGATAGCGCGCGTTTAAGAACCGCAGTGTCGAGTGCCGCAGAAGGCAACGACTTCACGACAGCGAAAGCGCGTAAAATACTTAGCCGGGATCCGGTTACATTAGATGCGACGGCTACCATTCAAGACGCGGCAAATCTGATGGCTGCCGAGAATGTGACGGCGCTTTTGATTGTTCGCCCTGCCGAAGAAATCACCGAAGAAGACGATGATCAACTATTGGGTATTCTTACGGACCGAGATCTTTGCATCCGAGTTATAGCGCAAGGTATAGAAACCAATTTAACCGTTGGTGAAGTGATGAGTACCGACGTGGTATCGCTGGATTTCAATGCGTATGTCTTTGAAGCGATGCTTACTATGCTTCGCTACAACATCCACCATCTTCCGATCTTAAAAGACAAGAAACCGGTTGGCGTGATTGGCATGACGGACATTGTTCGTTATGAGTCTCAAAATAGCTTACTGTTAGTCAGCTCTATTTTCCAACAGACAACAGTAGAAGATCTCAAACTCCTTGCTGGGCAAGTGAAAGATTGCTTTGTACGAATGGTGAGCGAAGATGCCAACGCCCATATGGTGGGTAGAGCAATGTCAGTAATTGGCAGTAGCTTTAAGCAACGCTTAGCTGAATTGGCAGAAATGGAATTAGGTCCTGCGCCTATTGCTTATTGCTTAGTTGCAATGGGTTCAATGGCGCGAGATGAGCAGTTGATTGTTACCGATCAGGACAACGCGCTAATTCTCGATAACAGCTATGATGAAAAGATGCATGGTGAGTACTTTGCGAAATTTTCCAAATTTATTTGTGATGGTTTAGCTGCGTGCGGTTATACCTACTGCACTGGTGACATAATGGCAACGAACCCTGAGTGGCGGAAAACGCGTACTGAGTGGGAAGAGTGCTTCGCAAGCTGGATAGATAATCCAAACCCAGAAAGATTACTGAACAGCTCAATATTTTTCGATTTATTGGGCGTTTATGGGCGTGTTAAGTGGGCGGAGCAGTTGAGCAGCTTTATTGGACGCCGTGCTAAACGCAACAATCGCTTCTTAGCCGCGATGGCATACAACGCGATTCGTCGCACACCACCACTGGGCTTTTTTAAAGACTTTGTGATGGAAAAAGATGGTGGTCACCATAACTCCATTAATCTAAAGCGCAGAGGCACAGCGCCAATGGCAGATCTGATCCGTGTTCATGCTCTCGCGATTGGCTCTCGTGCACAGAATTCGTTTGAACGGTTGGATGATATTAACGACGCTGGCATTTTACCAAAAGGTCGTGGGATGGACTTAAAGGACGCGATGGAACTGATCAGTATGGTACGGATTCGTCATCAAGCGTTAGATATTGAAAATGGCGATGAGCCTGACAATAATATTGAGCCGGAACATATGTCTGACTTCGAACGTCGCAACCTAAAGGCTGCGTTTCAAATTCTGAGCAATGCACAAAGCTTTATTAAGTTCCGCTACCAAAGAAGCGGAAAATGATGATGTTTGCGCGTTGATAAGGAGCACAAATGCAAATTGATACGTCTGCCACACCTGATTGGTCAAAGCGTTTTGAACAACTCACACATACTGCGAAAGATATACGATTAAAAGAGTATTATTCTCAAGGGGTGGTTGATGCAAATACCCCTTTGAAGGATGTTCCGTTTGTGGCATTGGACTTTGAGACAACAGGTCTGAATGCACAGGAAGATGCCATTTTAACCATAGGATTAGTTCCCTTCACTTTAGGGCGGATTTATTGCAATGGTTCGGCTCATTGGGTGGTTAATCCAAATCGAGATCTTAACGAAGAATCTGTAATCATTCATGGTATTACTGATTCTGATGTGAAAAATGCGCCCCAACTGGAAGCCATACTCAAACCTGTACTGCAAGCTTTGGCGGGGAAAATTGTCGTCGTGCATTACAAGAACATTGAGCGTCAGTTTTTCAATCAAGCTTTGTTTAATTGCATTGGTGAGGGCATTGAATTCCCGGTAGTAGACACGCTTGATATTGAATACGCGATTCAGCGAGAAAAGATCAAAGGTCTGGTGAATTGGTTCAAACGAAAAAAGCCAGGTTCTGTGCGTTTAGGGCAGTCTCGTGAACGCTATGGCTTGCCAGCGTATCAACCACACCATGCGCTGACGGATGCGTTGGCGACAGCTGAGTTACTGCAAGCTCAACTCCAATATCATTCACAATATGAGATGCCGTTATCATCAATTTTGCAATGAATTCTGTTATTTCTGCATAAAAATAAAGTGCAATATTCGGCGGTAAGGCTTACTATCACCGCCGTCTTATAAATGACGCATATACATATAGTTTCATTATGTTCTGAGTGATTGGATCAGAAAAATCATTTTTCTCGATTATAAGAATAATAAAACTTCCTCCATGGTCACGTTTTTAAGGAGATAATTCGTGAGCACTGAAAATAATGGCGGGATCCAACGTCCCGACGGTAAAGTTAACGCGATCGATACTGATTACCAAATTGGTCAAGATAACGTTGCCCTTAAAGTAGGTCCGTTCGGTTTAGACATTCACAACCGAGTTTTCGCAATTTCTGGTTTGGCGATAGTGCTGTTTGTTGTACTTACGCTTGCATTCAGAGAACAAGTAGAACCTTTTTTTGCGGGATTACGCGGCTGGTTAACTTCTAACCTTGATTGGTTCTTCCTTGCCTCTGGCAACGTTTTTGTTGTCGTCTGTTTAGTACTTGTTGTTACCCCGCTTGGCAGGGTACGAATTGGTGGTACTGAAGCAAAGCCGGATTATACCTACGCAGGTTGGTTAGCGATGCTATTCGCTGCGGGTATGGGTATTGGTCTTGTGTTCTTCGGTGTATCCGAGCCAATGTCTCACTTTAGTGCTGCGTTGGGCGGTGTTAACGTCGAAAATGGTGTTCGTACTGACTGGTCACCACTGGGTGGAGCGATTGGTAATACGGAGGCCGCAACAGCTTTAGGTATGGCTGCAACTATTTTCCACTGGGCTCTTCACCCGTGGTCTATTTATGCGCTACTTGCATTAGGTCTGGCAATCTTTTCATTCAACAAAGGCTTGCCGCTAACGATTCGTTCGATTTTTTATCCATTATTCGGTGAGCGAGTATGGGGTTGGGTCGGTCATATCATTGATATTCTTGCGGTGGTAGCGACGGTATTTGGTCTTGCAACTTCATTGGGTTACGGCGCCTCTCAGGCTGCGACAGGTTTGAACTACCTGTTTGGTATACCAATGACAGAAATGACTCAGATCATTCTTATTATTGTGATTACAGCGTTGGCATTGGTTTCTGTAGTCGCTGGTCTTGATAGCGGTGTTAAACGTCTATCTGAGATCAACATGGGCTTAGCTGCACTATTACTACTTTTTGTAATTATCGCAGGTCCTACGCTCGCAATCTTTACTGGTTTCTTTGACAATATTGTCGCCTATGTAGTTAATATCCCTGAGTTGTCGATGCCTTTTGGTCGTGAAGATGTCAATTATTCTCAAGGCTGGACTGCATTTTACTGGTCTTGGTGGATTTCATGGTCACCATTCGTCGGTATGTTTATTGCGCGTGTGTCTCGTGGTCGTTCAGTTCGAGAGTTTATTGTTTGTGTAATTCTTATTCCATCAACAGTATGCGTACTTTGGATGACTGCATTTGGCGGTACAGCGATCAGCCAATATGTCAATGAAGGTTACCAATCGGTATTTGATGCAGAATTACCACTTAAATTGTTCGCAATGCTGGATGTGATGCCAATGGCTGAAATTACATCTTTAGTTGGTATTGTGTTAGTGGTGGTATTCTTTATTACCTCTGCTGACTCTGGCTCATTGGTAATTGATACTATTGCAGCAGGCGGTAAAGTAGACGCTCCAACACCACAACGTATTTTCTGGTGTACGTTTGAAGGTTTGGTGGCAATTGCTCTGCTTCTTGGTGGTGGTTTGGCTGCAGCACAAGCAATGGCTGTAACTACTGGCTTACCATTTACTATTGTCTTGCTGGTTGCGACAGTATCATTGATCAAAGGTCTGATGGATGAACCTCGACCTAAATCAAAACGAGCTAAAAAAGCAATAGCTTAAGATAAAAAAAGAGCCGCATAAAGCGGCTCTTTTTATATCCGAGGTTCAAGCAAAAATCTCGGAATTCCAGATGGCAAACGAAGGTTCTTTTTATTTGTATGCTTTAAACCTACTACCCAAATTCATCGCTGTAAAACCTGAAAGCTTATTTGGTTTTATTTTACTATCAAAAAGAATTTAAAAGAGATCAAAGTCTCGATATCTAGTAAGTATTTGTAATAATTCTTACATTTAAATTGTGCTGAATGTCACCATTTAAATGTTGGTGTGCATTACACTTTTATAATCCTTTAGTATTAGTCGCATTTTAGCCCTTAATGATGGCTATATGTACTTTTCTAATATCGAATAGAGCTTATCTTTGCGCAATGGCTTTGCTAGATAATCGTCCATACCTACTTCTATACATCTCTTAATATCTTGATCGAGCACACTGGCCGTTAGGGCAACAATAGGGGTGGATGGCAGGTTGTTTTGCTTTTCGTGATTTCGGATTTCTAACGTTGCGGTAAAACCGTCCATTTCCGGCATCATACAATCCATTAGTAATATTTGGTAACGATGTCCTTGTTTGATCTTATTGAGTGCCTCTAGACCATTATTGGCGATATCATATTCATAACTCGCTTTTTTGAGGAAGAGAGAGACTACTTGTTGATTGACGCTATTATCTTCAACAATCAAAATTTTACCATTATGTTTCGTTTCTATCGGTGGGTTTTGTACTTTAGAACTGTGGTGTAGCATTCTCTCGCGCAGAGCTTCCTTCGATTGCGTAATTGAGCTTATTAATCGCGAGCCTAATATTGGATGCTTGATAATCCCGTCAACTTGCTCTTCATATTCGAAACCTACCGAGTTAAAAGTCTGAATAATGATAATTGGCGTTGAAGGAGATAGTTTGTGTAACTGTTCTATGTTTTCTTGCGTGTTATTACTATCGCCATGGAGCAATAAGAATACATCTGAATCAACGCTGTGCGAGACATTATTCACCCGAGTAACTTTAGGGATACCATAAAACAACAGTGATTCTTCTATATCATTCGCTAAGTCTTCGTTGTCACAAACAAGACATGCATGTTCTGCAACAGAGCTTTGTTTACGAGGAATTCGCTCTAACACTTCAGTTGGAAGAGAGAAGTAGAATCGACTACCAATTCCTTTCTCTGATTCTACCTGTAATTGCCCGCCTAATAACTTAGTCAATTGACTACTAATACTTAGCCCAAGTCCAGTACCGCCGAAATTTCGTGTAATTGAGCTATCTTCTTGTTTGAATGGAGAGAAGATGTCATTTAGCTTGTTGTTGTCGATACCTATACCAGTGTCACGAACAGAGAAGGTGAGTACACACTCGCCTCCGGTCATTTGCGTTTCAACAGCCAGAGTTACTGTGCCGTGACTGGTGAACTTCACGGCATTTGAGACCAAGTTCATCAGTATTTGGCGTAATCTGTGTTCGTCTAATTTGACGTTGTATGGGATATTGTTGTTAATCTGGACATCAAGAACAATGTTTTTTTCGGTTGCTTTGACCGCGATCATTGCCGCCGTGTCGTAAACTGCGTCCCTTACATCTGACGGATAAGGCGTAATTTCGATATGCCCAGACTCAATTTTAGATAGATCGAGTATGTCGTTAATAAGCATTAAAAGGGTTTGTGACGAGGTATCGATAGCGTGCAGGTAATCACGCTGGTTAGGTGTCAATGTAGTATCTGCAATGATTTGAGACATGCCTATAATGCCATTTAATGGGGTGCGGATTTCATGAGACATGTTGGCTAAAAAGGTACTTTTGGCTTTGTTTGATAATTTTGCTTGCGCTTCAGACCCCACAAGCCTTCGTTCCAACCTCGCGATTGACCAAGTAGCGTAGCCTAGAATTACGATTAGACTGGCAACGAGAAAGAGCATAACTAAGTGACTATCATGATCGATTTTGTTTAGCTTAGTTTGTATTTGTTCGGGAATCAGCTTATGTATAGTAGCAAGTTTGGATTCGACATCGTGTATTTCTCTGCGTAAAGATCCATGTAACCCTGATGTGTGATCATAACCTAACGTTTGATATGCCAACTGTAACTGACTAAAGGCTTGTTGATAGACAAAGATTGCCTGCTTAACTTCATCATTATCGCCAGATGAAAGAAACGACAATTTGAACATTAGGTTCTGTGAATTAAGCAGGTACTCGGGATTAAAGGTTCGAAAAAAGTAATAGGTACTTTCTTGTAATTCGATAATTGTCTGATGATAACGTTCGTCAGCGTTCACTAGCATGGCTTTCTCAAGACCAAACCATGCCACTTTGAATTCCTCGATAAGACCTGTTGTATTGTTGCCTTCGATCAGTAGCTTTTGAGCTGCTAATTGTTCGAAGGTCGCGATGTAATTGTCAATTGATTGTATGATTTCATCAGTTGAGAACTGAAATTCAAATTGGTAGTTTTGGAAAAAACCATCAATTCTATTGATGCTCTGCTTAAGAGCCACTAATTGCTGATGGTTTTTTTCGATATATGCCGTATCGACACGGCTAAGGAAGTCTTTCTCTTGTCTGCGAGCGTCTAACATTAGATATTCAGAATGAGAGATTGAGCTTTGTAACTCTCTTAATTCCCCCTCCAACTCTTTGTTATGGTGATTGAGAGCAGCAAATGCAAGTACCAAGCCAATTATTAATAGACTCGCTATTAGCATTTGTAGACGAATGGATTGTGTGATTTTAGCCATGACGTTTTAACTATTTTTATTGTTGATATTCAAAGCCTAGTCGATATTTAGGTGGCTGCTGCGTTCTTCATCGAAGTTTGCGAACTGATAGATTGGTTTGCTGCCATTTTGCTTGTACCAAAGCGCGACGAGGATCAGTGAATTAGTGTTGATGTTGAATGATGTATTAGCTCCGCCGTTTGCATATTGTCCTGTTGGGATACTTCTCGTATGAAGGCTGTTGTTGAGCACAGAACTAAATAGTTGTTTGCTGAATTCGTCATTAAATAGCACGCTGAATCCATATGCTACTTTGTGGCTGAAAATTTGTGGGTTCTCGATCACTTTGCCGCTTGGGCTTACGCTGGTCCATGGTTTTCCGTAGTAATACAAATTGTTGTATGCGAACCAGGGATTTTTATTCATCGCATCTTCTGCATAACTGAATAACTTGCCCTTCTTTTTGGATATTGATTTATGTAATGAATAGATGGTGTTGATTTGATTCCAATCATCATTTTGACCAAATTCAATGCTGGCTAGTACATAAGGATCGCTAGTCAAGAACGGCACATTACGGGTATCGACATAAAGAGTTGAACCGAACATCTCTACGGGCGATAGATAGTGGTCTAACTTAGGGTGCGGCAATGTGTAGTTAAACATCTTAAAACCCATCGCGGCATATTGTAGATAACCATGACGACCTTCTTGTCGATAATACTCTTTGCCTTTATAGAAATTGGCTCCGTAGAGGGTACCATTATGAATAGCTTTGCCTAGTTGCCAATCATCTAGCAGTTTAGCTACGTCTCTTTCGAATTCTGGATGTTGTTGGCACATGATCTTAAGCCATATCAGTAACCGACCTATGTCTAACGCTGACCATCCGTTACCATTCATGCTGCTGTTACTGAGCCTTCCTGAGGGGGTGCCTGTTTTAGTACTGTATTCTCGATTAGGCAACCAACCCTTATACAGTGGCATATGTTGCAATGTGCGCAAGGTCTGGCTCAGTTCTTGGTGTGATTGCTCTGTCGTTTTTAGTTCTAAAGCTTCTAAGGCTAATGTTGCGGCTATTCCACTCGCGATATCCCACATGGTTGTGTGTGCGTAGCCTTGCACCGAGTCCCATAAGCCGGTGTTTTTTCGGCGATTATGTTGAAAATAGAAATGCGCTTTCTTAGCGAGTAGTCGCTCATTACGTGTTAATTGATATTTAGGTTCAGAAGAGTGATGGGGTATCAGTTCTTTAGCTACCTCAGTGGTTGTTTTGGCTTTGATTGGCGGGGCAATAACTCGTCTATGGAACAGGGTGGCTTTTGGCTTTTGAGTACTTGGTTTTGAAACGCTTCTTTGTCCATAAAAGCTGATGTCTTCAGCCACACTCTCTTCACTCGCCACAACAGTCGTGGGCGAGAAGGAGCATATTCCCACTAATAGTAACCAAGGGTGTGAGGCAATCATCTAGTATGCAATTCCATTCGCTCGCAATCCTAAGGTAATGATAATACAAGATTTGCCATATGCTATTTTGCCGCTTCATTTATCGTATATGTCTTCGAAAAATACGTAAGCCATTAGCTATGGAATTTGTGTGAAGTATCAATGGGTTTAAGCGCCAAGTTAAGATACTCGGCCTATACTCAATCATATACCTATATGCAACAAAGTTGGTTGAGCTATGAATCATTCTGTAAAAAATCCGTTTAATGCTGTGCGGAAAGAGCTTTGGGCTGCGATGGCTTTTAGTTTTGGGATCAATTTCCTTGTACTTGCAGTACCTGTATATAGTTTGCAATTGTTTGATAGGGTGATGAGTAGTGCCAGCCTAGAAACCTTGGTTGCACTGCTTGCTATAACGCTGTTTCTTGTGACTTCTCAGGCACTTCTGGAGCATATACGGACATTGCTGATGCAACGTTCAGCATTAAAGTTGGATTCAACCCTCAGTGGGGATTTACTGGCGAAAAGTATAGCGGCGTCTTCGAAAGCGAATCGAATAGAAAAGAACTCACTGCAAAATCTAACAACTTTGCGCAACTTTCTTGTTTCACCGTCGACTGGTTCAATTTTAGATCTTCCTTTCACACCTTTGTTTTTGCTACTGCTATTTGCTTTCCATCCTTACATTGGCATGGTTGCACTTACGGGAGTGTTAGTTTTTGCATTCCTTGCTCTATTTATGATGCTCGGTGGTCGAAAAATGACTGCAGAGGCTCAAGAAACTACCGCCAAAGTGAGTATGGAACTTAATGATTATTTAAGAAATGCACCAACACTCAAAGCGATGGGAATGAGCGAAAATGTAGGTAGCTCTTGGCAAGAAACCAACGCCAAAGTATTGCACTTGCAGTGGCTGGTTAATTCTCGTGCAGGGCTATTATTAGCAATAAGCCGTTACTTTCGTACTTTGTTGCAAGTGGCGGTTTTAACGTGTGGTGTTTACTTGGCATTGGGTCAGCATATTGGTATTGGTGCGGTGATTGCCAGTTCCATTTTGATTGGTCGAGTTCTAAGTCCATTCGAAAGCGCAGTGAGCGGTTGGAAAGTTTGGTACAGCGCTTTTAAAGCGTGGCAAGCGCTCAATAAAACCGTGACTGAAGATGCTCAAACAAAGAAAACTCTTCTTCCAGAACCGAAGGGAGATATTCAATTTACCAATGTTGGGCTTAAATTCCCTAATACAGCTAAGCCTACTATTCAGGGGATCAGCTTTAAATTAGGGGCTGGCAATGCACTCGCCGTTATGGGTAATTCAGGCTCCGGAAAATCAACATTGGCTGGGCTACTGATGGGTATTTATCCTGCTACGGTGGGTGAAATTATGGTCGATGGCGTCAGTATCGATAAATGGGATCTCAACCAGTTTGGTCAATATATCGGTTATCTGCCTCAGCACGTAGGTTTGTTAGCCGGCACCGTTAAACAGAATATATGTCGTTTTACTAAAGGGGATGATGAAGCGGTCGTTGGTGCGGCTAAATTAGCCTGTATTCATGAGCTGATTATGGGGCTACCAGAAGGGTATGACACATATATTGGTGAAGGGGGTGTGTTGCTTTCTGGTGGGCAGAAGCAACGAATTGGCTTAGCACGATCTATCTATTCTAACCCCAAAGTACTTGTGCTTGATGAGCCAAATTCAAACCTAGATCCGGAAGGGGAAACCGCATTAGCGATTGTGTTGCAGCACTGCAAAGAGCATCTAATCACTGTGATCATGATAAGTCACCGCCCAGGTTTTTTGCGCCAAATGGATTGGGTGATAAAACTCAAAGATGGAAAGGTTGAAAAAGCGGGGACTTGCGAGCAGTTTTTGGGGCTGCACATTGAGCCAGAACAGAACGAAGCTCGTCATGCAAAGCAGCTTAAGGAGGCGTTATGATAGAGCGATTTAGTACAAGGCGTCTGACCATCACAGGGTTGGTTGTTCTACTGGTTACGGTTGGCGGATTTATCACATGGTCGATGAGTATGGCGTTGAGCTCTGCATCCGTCGCTTACGGAAGTTTGGTGGTGGAAAGTAAACGTAAGCAAATTCAACACTTGCAAGGTGGTTGGGTAAAACAAGTCTTTGTTATAGAAGGGCAGCAAGTCGAGGTCGGCCAGCCTTTAATTGAACTTTCCGATATCAAGGCTGAAGCGGATTACCGCCGGTTTTTATACCGCAATTATTCGTTGCTTGCTCAGCAGGCTAGGCTCAAGGCTTTAACACGAGAGCAAGATCGTATTGTGTGGTCAGACGGTTTGAATGAGAGTGATGATAGTTTGGTGGTTGAGGCGTTGCTTCGTAGTGAGAACGTGCAGTTTGAACAAGCTAAGCTGAGGCGCCAACTTCTTGATTCCCAATATCAACAAAGGGTGTCTTTATTCAAAGAAAAGGTGAAAGGTAATCAGTTTCAAAAGCGCGCAATTTCAACTCAGAGAGATTTGATCCAACAAGAAGTATCGATGACAGAAGGTTTGGTCGAAAAGGGATTTGTCTCAAAAACTCGAATGTTGGAATTACTTCGTCACAAGGCGCGCATCAACGCGGAATTAGCGGAGATTACGCTTACAATTGACGTTACTACACGAGAGCTAGATTCTCTTCATCAAAGTCATCAAAATCAAATGCTCGAACTAAAGCGTGAGTACTCAACGCAGTTAAAAGCGGTAAACGATGAATTGAGAGATGTGCAGCAGCTGATTAAAACCGCATTGGATATTCGAGAGCGAATACTTATCCGTAGTGAATTTGCAGGTAGAGTGGTGGGCATGAACATCGCGAGTATCGGGGGCGTGATCAAGTCGGGGCAAGTTCTGATGGAGATTGTGCCAGATAGTGATGAACTGATAGTAGAAGCGGTTGTCTCGCCAAAGGATATTGATGTGGTAAGGCAAGGGTTAAATGCAAGAGTTCGTTTAACTGCGTATAGCGCGCGAATTATCCCTCCGGTACAAGGAAAAGTGCTACATGTCTCTGCTGACAGAGTGGTGCAAGATGGTAATGATCAAGCTACTCAAGGGTATTTGGTTAAGATTCGTTTTGATGCGTTAGCGATAGATGATTTGATTAAAAATCACGGTGTTGAGCTATACCCAGGCATGCTGACTGAAGTGTTGATCTTAGGGGAGGAGCGTACATTATGGGACTATCTCGTCAGTCCAATATTAAGTGGTACTGAGAAAGCGATGAGGGAGGTTTGATGAGCAGTGAGATGATGTTCTGGCTTGGCTTCTATGGTTTCTTTATGGTCGCTACAACCTTGGTGGGTTATCACAAAAAAATCACCGTCGCGGGTGTATTACTGGGTTACGTACTTGGACCTATCGGATTAATTCTGTTGCTTTGTAGCCAAGATCGCCGTCATGGGTATTGCCCACATTGTGCGACGAAAGTGGATAGACACGCCTATCATTGCCCTAGCTGTGAGAAAAAATGCTATAAGCAATTGGTGTGAAATATCTTATACCCGTCATACTTGAAGTTGCAGCGGTGTTGGCTGTGTTCGTGCGCCCCAATCACATAGTTCACCTATGCTCAGGGGACTTTCTTACTTGCCGCCTACCTGCACCTTCAAGTTTCTTGGGTATAGAGAAGTTTTGGAGGGGATAAACCTTTTTGATCGAAACGTTTTGACTGATTTTTCACGGAATATGAATTGAAAGAAAGCCCATCTATATGGGCTTTCTGATTAACAACAGTCTGATTAACAACAGTCTGATTAACAACAGTCTGATTAACAATAGCTTGCTAGTAGATTAAACATCCGTTGTTTCAGGGAAGTTGATGTCATTACTATCTAAGTCACTCCACAACACCACTTCTTGCCCGGATTCGTTTTCGAATCTGTAACCGTACAAAGAACTAGTATCAATGTCGCTTGCTTGATAGATGTTTTGCAGCGAGTCGCTCATCTCTAAATTACTTTCTGTTAGCTGCCAGCCCCAACCGCTCAATTCGATGCTACTCGCACCCGTACAAACGAATTGCCCTGAGGTATCACCTGCGGTGTTGTTTGTTGCAATTTTGTCTAAGGCAAGCCCTAGTTCGGTATCACTAGAATTGATATGTACACCTTCGAGCTCCTGGAATGCACTGTGGCTCATATCAATCATGTTACTTTGGTTGTCGTTACCGACTAAAAGCACGTCGAAATCGGCGCCACCGCTGAAATGAACCATATTGCCTTCACCGCTTTCGAGTTCGCTAGAGTCGAATACCAGTGTGTCATTACCAGAGCCACCAAATAATTGGTCGACACCGGATCCTCCATCAAGTAGATCGTCCCCAGTTTGACCATATAGCTTATCATCGCCTGAATTACCGGCTAGGTGGTCGTTGCCAACGCCCCCGTCTAATGTATCAGCATTGTCATTGCCACTAAGGGTATCGTTGCCTTCGCCACCAGAGATGTAATCATCTCCACTACCACCAGTAAGTTTATCGTCGCCTTGCTCACCATAAACCATGTCATTACCTCCATTACCGGAAAGAGTATCGTTGCCATCTTCGCCGTAAAGTGTATCGGCTGAACCCCCACCAGCTAAGTTATCGTTGCCAGCGCCACCCCATAACGTGTCACTACCGGAATCACCGCGAAGGGTATCGTTACCTTCATTCCCATAAAGCGTATCATTACCAGAACCGCCAGATACATAATCGTTACCCAGCCCACCAGTTAGAGTATCATGGTCATTTTGCCCCCACATAGAGTCATCGCCATCGCCACCTTGTAAGGTGTCATCGCCGGAACCACCGTACAACTTGTCGTTGTCAGCCCCACCATAAAGGGTATCAGCACCGCCTCCAGCATTGAGTGTGTCTTGACCAGCATCACCGTGTAGTTCGTCTACGCCGCCTCCAGTGGTTACACTATCATCGCCATCACCACCTATAATCGTATTGGTCCCACTTGCGACGGTAATAGTGTCATTGCCCACGCCACCATCAATGCTATTGGTTCCACCTTCTGCGCTAATGGTGTCGTCACCGATTCCGCCATCGATTTGGTTGTAACCTGAGCCAGAGAGTTGAATAGTATCGCGACCGTCACCACCCGTGACGATATTGCTATCCCCGGAAACTTTGATGAGATCATCACCATCCCCTCCGTCAATTTGGTTAGAGCCCGCTCCAGTAGATTCAATGATGTCATCACCTATACCACCAGAGACAATGTTGTTTGCACCAGCAAGTTTGACCGTATCTTGACCCTCGCCACCTTGCACTGTGTTGCTATCGGATTCGTCTTCTAAGTAGTCATCACCTTTACCACCAATCAAGTGATCTGCGCCACTACCGCCAAGCAAGGTATCGTCGCCAGCGTCGCCCGATAAGGTGTTAGTACCTCCTTCGGCAACGAGTTTATCTTCACCATCACCACCAAAGAGTTCATCGTTTCCGGTGCCTGAATAGAGTTGGTCGTCGCCAAGATCCCCGTGTAAGGTATCATGGCCTTCACCACCGAAGAGTAAGTCATTAGCATCACCGCCGTAGACAGTGTCATTGCCTTCACCTGCATCAATTAAGTCTTCACCTTCGTTACCACTTAACACGTCGTTTCCAGTGCCGCCTGAAAGAGTGTCGTCGCCAAGACCACCACTTGCGGTGTCAGCGCCTGAGCCGCCGTATAAGGTATCGTTGCCTTCTCCTAGAGTGATGGTGTTATCGCCGGCTTCGCCATAAACGGTATCATTACCCATACCAGCATCAACGGTATCGGCACCGTCTCCGGCATAGAGAGTATCGTTACCGCCCGCACCTGTGATGGTATCGTCATCTTCACCACCATAGAGGGTATCTGAAACATCGCTACCTATTAGTGTATCGTCGCCTTCACCACCAAAGATATTGTGGCTACCCGTTTCTGCCGCATAGAGTGTGTCGTCACCTTGTTCACCATGAATGGTATCTTGACCATCATCTCGGATCGTATCATTGCCCGCACCGCCAGCAATAAAGTCGTAGCCTTCGCCACCAATTAGTTCATCGTTACCAGCGCCACCAAATAGGGCATCATCACCTGCGCCGCCTTGGACTACGTCAGCGCCGTCACCAGCATCAATGTGGTCATTACCATCACCAGCATCGATGATATCTGCACCGCTGCCTGAGAATATTTGGTCCGCACCTACGCCACTATTTATCGTGTCTGCATCTGTTCCGCCATAGATAAGGTCGTCACCTAAGCCAGTGTTAATAGAGTTAATGCCTGATTCACCATATACCGTATCGTTACCTTCGCCTGAATCGATAACATCGGTTCCTGAACCTGCAAAAATCGTGTCGTCACCTAAGCCAGAAGTAATGGTATCGTCCCCAGATCCTCCTGAAAGTAAATCGTCTTGATCGGCACTTATTAGCGTGTCATTGCCGTCTTCGCCGTAGATTTCACTGCGGCCTTCACCGCCATCGAGGGTATCGGAACCTTTACCGCCGACTAAGACGTCATCGCCTTCACCGCCGAGCAGTGTGTCATCACCAGCATCGCCGACTAAAGTATCATTACCTTGTTCGCCGATAATGTAATCATCGCCCTCACCACCAGATACGGTATCATGTCCGCTACCAGCAGTGATTTGGTCATCGCCATCATTACCTTCGATAATGTCGTCACCAGCATTTGCGGCAATGGTATCGTTGTCCGCACCACCGTATAGCTTGTCGTCCTCTTCAGAGCCCGTGAGGGTGTCCTGACCTGCGCCGCCATACAACTCACTGGCGTTTAACCCAGCGTTAATTTGGTCATTCCCGGCTTCGCCGAAGAGGTGGTTATTGCCTTGTTCACCGAATAATTGGTCATTACCAGCGCCAGCAAACACTTGGTCGTTACCTTCTCCTGCGTGGATGGCGTCTTCACCATCACCAGCGAAGGCTCGATCATTGCCAGACCCAAGAGAGATAGTGTCACTTCCGCTGCCTGAATAGACAGTGTCATGATCGGTACCAGATTCAATGGTGTTGTCGCCATCGCCAGCAAAAATCGTATCATCACCGGCTTGTGTGGTGATGTTGTCAGCGCCAGAACCTGTGTACATTAGGTCATCACCTTCCCCGGTGATGAGTGTGTTGTCGCCATCACCAGCATAGATTGTGTCGTGTCCTTCGCCTGATTGGATGATGTCATCGCCTGTGTCGGCATAAATGGTGTCGTCACCACTACCTGAATCAATGGTGTTGTGACCGGTCTCTCCATAGATCGTATCGCTACCATCACCAGTTGAAATGATATCATCGCCGCTACCGGCAAATATTTGATCATCGCCGGATCCGCTGTCGATAGTATCTGTGCCTTCATTCGCGTGGATAACGTCATCACCGTCGCCGCCATCAATAGAATCGTCGCCTTCACCGCCAAATAAAAGGTCGTTGCCAAGACCACCGCTTAAGGTGTCGTTACCTGCGTCACCATAAAGAACGTCTTGTCCGTCACCACCAGATAGCTTGTCATTACCTAGTTCACCCACCAAGACGTCATGTCCGTCCCCGCCAGTAATTTCGTCGTCACCATCACCACCGAGTAGTAAATCTTCACCTGCGTCGCCAGTTATGGTGTCATCACCTTCACCGCCAAGTACGAAGTCGTTGCCTTCTCCACCAGTGATGGTGTCGTCGCCTTCTTGCCCATGCAGTTCGTCGTTACCGGCACTTCCGTCTAAACTGTCGGCATCTTTACCGCCAAACAGTTTGTCATTACCTTCGCCACCGATGAGGGTATCCTCGCCATCATCGCCAATTAAGGTATCGTGACCGAGCCCACCTTCAAGAATGTCATTCCCCAACTCCCCCATAAGAAGATCATCACCGTCACCACCATAAATGGTATCGTCTCCATCAGAGCCGAGTAGGGTATCTTGCCCTGAATCACCATGAAGTACATCATCGCCTGAACCGCCGACCAATACATCATCGCCGTCGCCGCCATAAAGTAAATCGTCATTTATATCGCCATCAAGGAAGTCGTTACCTTCACCGCCATAAATAGTGTCGTCACCTTGCTGGCCCTTAAGAATGTCGTCGCCAGCACCACCATCAATAGTGTCGTTGTAGATGTTTCTGACTTGCACATCCATATCGTTGATGTGAGTTATTGGATTATTTTGCTCATCAAGGAAAGTGAGAATGACACTGCCATCGTCAGGAAGGTTGCTTTCGGCAAGATTGATATCAACATTAATGGTGCCATTTTCAGACACTGTCACTAATTCTGTCGCGATTACATTACCTTGCTCGTCAGTGATCTCAATCGTCACATCAGAGTTGTTGGTGAAACCACTCGCGCTGGTTGATGTTTGCACAGCTTGATTGACAGCAAACCCGTCGAGTTTTAGTGCATGGCTGGACTTTTCGCCTTCCTCAGCATCATACTCGTAGACAGTAGCCGCCGTACCCCATGAGTCATCATTTGTGCTTTGAGTGGGTTCTTCTTCACTTAGTTCATATTCAATATCACCGAAAATGGTATCAGCACCATCACCCGCTAAGATGGTGTCGCTACCTTCACCAGCGGCGACAAAATCGTCACCAGCCAATGTCGATATTTCATCATTACCAGAACGACTATTAACCATATCGTCTTCAGCGGTGCCAATGATTACATCGTCGTGTTTGGTACCTTCCATAAGCCTTCTCCTAGCCAATTGACATGAAACTTGAACCAAGCAAATGTGATACCAAGTTCATATTTTCTTATATAGAAAAGATTAGACGTCGACGAGAGAATTGCCACGAAAGTTTATTTTCTTAATGAAATCAATATTAAAAAGCGAAGCTATAGGCGAGTGTTATTGAGCCATCTTTGAATCTTCCGGTATCTTCACCGCGTTCTGAAGAGCGCCATCGATTCCCAGAATAATTGTTATATTGCAAAGTAATGGTGCCCGGTCGCCAATCAAAATACCCAAAACCGTAGGTATAATCAGGGTTCCAAGGCTGCTGCTGCGTTTTGTCAAAATAGTAAAACGCGGTCGCGTTGACGTACCAGTTACCATAAATCGAGTATTTACAGCCTAGACTAAGTGTTTGGTGAGCGTCTTTATATGAAATCGACGCTAGGTCGAAGTATTCGGGCGTATAGTTGAAGTCGAGCTGGCAACCGATTGCGCCATCAGGCGTAAAGGTTATCCAATCCTTAAATGGTGAAGTTATTGGGAACTTCCAGCCGAGCGACCACGTTCCTTGTTTGAAGTTGGTCGTTTTCTCTTCGCCACTGGGATTAAAACGATTACCGCCATAGTTTGAATAGACAAGGCTAAGTGTGTACGGACGCCAGTCGCTGTAACCAAATACATAGGTGTAATCGGGATTCCATGCTTGTTGCTGTTCTTGGTCCCAATAATAGTAAACCGTTCCCGACATAAACCATGCTCCCGCAATGGAATACTTCAGAGAGAGTGTCGAGGTCTTGTTTGTGTTAGTTGGTCCATTTGTCGCCCCTGCAGGTAGATTTGCAGACTCGGTTTCCGCGAGTGGATGATGATAGCCAATGTTACCACTTAGACCGTCAAGAAAAGTTCGGTTTTGCCATTGTTTTACCGGGAACTCAAAAGAGGAGCTTACACCATTCCAAATTTCATCTATTTCATCAGGACCTTCGGCTTTCTTAGGCTTAGCACTTGATTGCGTTAATACGTGTTGCGATGGCTTTACGGCATAAGGGCTAGTGTTCGCATGGTATTGATCTGCGAATGAGGTATTGGTGCTTGCGACGTACGCAATAATAATCCACTGCCACGTATTCCAATGAGTCAATATACCGTACCTTGAGCTGTTAATGGTAATAAAGTGAATGGTGATCAATCAGATAAGGTGTAGAAAAATATATCAAATTATTTGCATTGCCACTAATTGAGTCTAACCTAAAGTTATATGGCTTGCTAAATAAAGACGCAAATGGTGACAGGCTTAACCATTTGTTATTTAGATTGAAAATTAAATTTAGATAAGAAATATAACAAAACAAATAATTATAAGGCTAGGAATGAAAGAAATTCTGCTGGTGGATGACAGCCGAACCATTCTGATTTATATGAGTTCAGTGCTGAAAGCTCGAGGGTTTAACGTTTTCACTGCGATAAGCGGTGAAGAAGCATTGAGAGTGCTTGCTGAACAAGATGGTATTCAATTTGTATTGTCGGATTGGTTAATGCCAGGCATGAGCGGAATTGAGCTTTGCCAAACCCTAAAGTGCCGTAATTTTGGGCGCTATATCTTCTTTGTTCTCCTTTCTTCAAAAAATGATCAAGAATCGATAGTCGTTGGTATTGATGCTGGTGCTGACGATTTTGTCGACAAAAAAACCTCAGTTGAGGAGCTTGAAGCTCGTATACATGCGGGTTTTAGAACGCTGGCACTCCACAACGATGTAGTCGAAAAAAATAATGAGCTAGATCGAGCGTATGGAACCATTAAGCGAGATCTAGAATCTGCGGGCGAGTTAATTAAACAAATTCTACCAAAACAAAAACATTTCCCTTGTTTAGAGCTCAGTTATATATCGATCCCAAGCGCACAGATAGGCGGCGATATGTTGGGTTACATGCAGCTAGACCCTGAAAATGTCGCGTTTTACCTGTTTGATGTAGCGGGGCATGGCGTGTCATCTGCCTTAATGTCGTTTTCTGTACAACAAAGCTTATCGGTTGTCAGTGGTGATTCTTCAATTGTCATGCGCTCAATCGACAATGAAAAAGAGATAGTCTCGCCTGAACACGTCGTTGAAAAACTTAATCAAATTTATATGAGCGGTGAAAGCAGTGTTTTGTACTTCACCATGATTTATGCCGTTCTAAATACCAAAAGTGGTTTGCTGTCTTACTGCTGCGCAGGTCATCCGCCTCTCGTTTGGTTTAGAGAAAGACAAGGTACCGCCGAACTGGTTGGGCATGACAATTTTGTTGTTGGCGCATTTGATGATGTGGATTATCAGTCTTCCACTATTCAACTCGAGCCGGGTGACAAAGTTTGGTTTTACTCCGATGGCATCACTGAAGCAGATGATGGGGTTAACCAGTTCTCAGAAAATGGCTTGTGTACCACGATAGAAAACCTTAACGAACACCCAACTCAGCAACAAAGTGCTCTAGTTGTTAAATCAGTACAGAATTGGCGTCAGTCAGATAATTTTGATGATGATGTCAGTTTGTTAGTCGCTGAATGGAAAGGATTTATTGAAGGAGAGAACCAATGCGATATGAGATTAGTGAAAAAGGAAACAGTACAATTCTTCAAATAAATGAAGAACGTTTTGATGCCAAACTTGCACCAGAGTTTCGAGCTCAAATTGAAAATCTAATGAGTGAAATCTCACCTCATCTGGTATTGGATATTGCTTCAGTGAAATTTATGGATAGCAGTGGTCTTGGGGCGGTAATGGGGGTGTACAAGTTATTACGAGAGAAAAAAATCAGTGTCGCTAACCCACAAAAATCAGTACAAGATTTATTCAAGCTAACCCGAATGGATCGTCTAATTAAAACCTACGATAGTGTCGATTCAGCGCTAAAAACGACGGCGTAAGGGAGAAGGTAATGAAAGGAATGATTTTAGCTGCAGGTAAAGGGACTCGAGTTCGTCCGATTACGCAGTCAATCCCGAAACCTATGATTCCTATTCTAGGTAAACCAGTTATGGAGTCAATGATTGAGCTATTCGCGCAGCATAACGTTAGCAAAATCATGATCAACACCAGTCATTTAGCTGAAGTTATTGAAGGCTACTTTGGCGATGGTCATCATTTTGGTGTGCAGCTGTCTTATTCCTATGAAGGGGAGTTAGTGAATGGCGAATACGTTAATAAAGCGCTTGGCTCTGCTGGAGGAATGAAAAAAATCCAAGAATTTTCGGGTTTTTTTGATGAAACATTTGTTGTGGTGTGTGGCGATGCGTGGATAGATCTTGATCTAACTGATGCTGTTCGCCAGCATAAAAAACTGGGCGGTATTGCCACTATCATTACTAAGAATGTTATCGCGGATGAGGTAGAAAAATATGGTGTGGTTGTTACCGATGCTCGCGGAAAGGTAACCAGCTTTCAAGAAAAACCGTCGAAAGAAGAAGCGTTATCTACGCAAATTAATACCGGTATCTATATTTTTGAACCAGCGATTTTTGATTATATCCCCAAAGATCATGAGTTCGATATTGGTAGCGAACTTTTCCCACTTCTTGTTGAAAAACATGTGCCATTTTATGCCGTTGATTTGAGGTTCCAGTGGCTTGATGTCGGCAATATTCACGATATTTGGGGCGTTACTAAAGACATTCTCGATGGAAAAGTTCCCGGCTACCGTATTCCCGGTACGCAGGTTAAAGCGGGTATTTGGCTGGGAATTAATACAGTCGTGGATTTAGATAAATGTAATATCCAACCACCTGTTGTAATAGGTAGCGGTTGCCAGATTGATGATAGTGCGACCATAGTCGGTCCTGCATTGATCGGCGCTAACTGCATACTGGATAAAGGTTGTCATGTTCAGGAATCGCTTATTTTTGACAACATCAATATTAATGACGGCACATTCGTCGATCAGCAAACAATCTTTGGCGATTACTGTATCGGTCATGATGGTAAACCATGTGGCGACTTACGGTGGAAGCATATGCGTTCTAGCCCTAGAGGAAGAGTTTCAGATGCGCTCAAATCGATCTAATTGTCGATTGATCTAATTACATAAGGGAGATAAGGATGACCAATGGCCATACGAGGCGTTTTGTCAGTACTTACTCTAGTTCTTTAGATGCTTCACGCGAGGCATGTAAGGAACTTAACGACTTTTGGCTGACGGTGGAGATAGACCCATCGTTATCTTCGCAAGTCGAGTTGTGTGTTGTTGAAATGGTAAATAACGCCTTTATTCATGCATACCAAGAGGAAGAAGGCTTACCAATCGATTTGCTTTGCGAGGTTTGTTCAACCCATCCCAAAAAGTTGATGTTAAATATCTCTGACTATGGAAGCTGCATGTCGCAGCAAGAGTTGGACAAGAAGTTAAACAACAGCTTTATTGAAGCGGATCCTGACGATGAGGAAACATGGACCACTTCGGGAAGGGGATTCATTATCGTATCAAGCTTGATGGATTCGATTGCACTAATAAACGATGGCGACAAAAACACGTTTGTAATGGTGAAAGAGTTGCTCATCAACCCCTAACGTGAATATCACAAAAACAGATTGGCTAGAGAAAAATAATTACAATAGGGAGAACAAGGATGGATCACTATTTTAAGCGTTTCGAACATCGTGTCCCGCCAGAGCCTGTACCTCATAGCATTCCTCGCGAGTTGCTATATCAATATTTGGCAACCTGTAATTTGACGTTAGGCATTTGGTATTTATGGTGGCGTTGGACATTCGCATTGAATTATGAAGCTCTGTGGTTTTCTCTTCCTCTCGCCTTTGCTGAATCTTGTGCATTTATCGGTTCCATCTTATTTACCTATAATCTGTGGAAAGTAAAAGATGAGCCTGTCCGCGAACCTCCTTTTAAGTTGGCGGAGTGTTTACGAGAAACCGATGAAGATCGTCCCATCAGTGTTGATGTCTTTTTCCCTAGTTATGATGAAGAGACAGAGCTAGTAAAGCTCAGTATTCTTGATGCTAAAAATATTCGCTATCCACACGCTATCGATATAAACATCTACATTCTTGATGATGGCAATCGCCCAGAAATGAAAGCCATGGCTGAAGAGATGGGCATAGGCTACATCACCCGCGATGGTAATATTGGCTTTAAAGCGGGTAATTTACGCAACGCGATGGAACAAACTTATGGCGATTTTGTCGTTATCTGTGATGCAGATACTCGCCCTTTCCCGACGATTCTAGAAAACACGCTAGGTTATTTTCGCGATCCAACGGTTGCTTGGGTGCAAACACCGCAATGGTTTTTCGACTTACCAGAAGGCGAGCGCCTGCCGAAATTTTTGCAACGAAAATTTGGCAAATGGATGGCGTCAATTGGGGCAGGTTTTGAAAAGATTTATGGTCCGGTGACGCTTGGAGAGGATCCTTTCGTTAATGATCCGCAAATGTTCTATGACGTTATCCAACGCCGTAGGAATTGGGTTAACGCTTCATTTTGTTGTGGAGCTGGCTCCATTCATCGTCGAGAAGCGGTAATGGAGGCAGCGTTAAGAGCCTATGCGGAGCAGATTACTAAAGAGCAGGATGAAGTCGAATATCAGATACGTCGCTTAACTAAAGAGAAACAAGTAGATAAAGACATTTCAGATAATCTACGTGATGAAATTTTATTTGATACTGAGTTTACCCCTTATAAATTCCACGTCTCGGAAGATCTGTATACATCGATTGTGCTCCATTCTGATAGTGAGAGAAATTGGCGCTCAGTTCAGCATCCTAGAGTGGAAAGCAAAATGTTATCCCCACAAGACTTACAAACTTGGACGGTGCAGCGTTTCAAATATTCAGGTGGCGCAATCGACATCTTCATGAATGACAACCCTATATTGAGAAAAGGGTTGAATTTAAAACAAAAGCTCATGTACGGCGCGAGTTTTTGGTCAAATTTATCCGCGATTTGGAATATTATTTTCTTGGCGTGCCCGATAGTGTATTTCCTTACGTCTATCGCTCCGGTGAGTGCCTATGACGTGACTTTCTATATGCACTTCTTGCCTTTTGTTTTGACTGCTGAACTTGCCATGATGATAGGGACATGGGGAGTGGCAGGCTATAAAGGAAAAACCAATTTCTTGTCCTTTTTCCCTGTGAATCTTCGAGCTTTGTGGACTGTGTTGCGTGGTCGGAAAATAAGTTTCCCTACTACACCTAAAGAGCGTCAAACGGGCACTTTCTTCAAGCTGGTTATTCCGCAAGCCATCGTTTTCTTTGTTAGTTTGTTTGCGTTGATGTATGCATGGGTTGGTCATCAAACAGGCATGTGGGGCAACTACTCTTTCGGTGGTTTAGTACTTAATACATTTTGGATTATCAATAATATGATGGCGATGTGGGGGATGATGGCTGCAGCCTTCTGGGCCCCACCTTCAACTGATGAAGGTCAAGAAGAGATATCGGATGCGGAGGAGTTTAAATATGGAGTTTAAGAAAGCATTGGTAAATGCACGTCATCACGTGGTTTTCATTTTAGGTTTAGTCACTGCTTTGGCGATCGCCTTTAGTATTGAAACTCGTGAGAATGGGCAGGTATTAGGTAATATAACCTTTGATGCCCCAGAGTCGATTCCGCTAAAAGAGAGCCGTGTTTTAACCGCACAAGAGTATGAATGGGCGAGTGTAGCATGGCAATATTTTGAAAATAACTACCAAGAAAATACTGGTTTAGTCAATTCAGTTGATGGTTATCCTTCAACGACTATGTGGGATACGGCTTCTTATCTAATGGGATTGATCGCTGCTGAAAAACTCAATGTAATAACTAAAGATGTTTTCGATATTCGCATGGAAAAAGCGTTAATCACATTGGCTAGATTACCCTTGGTGAACGGTCAGTTGCCGAACAAAGCCTACAATACGCAAACCTTGCAAATGGTGGATTATGAAAATAACCCTAAAGAGAATGGTATTGGTTGGTCAGCGATTGATATCGGAAGAATTTTGGTGCCAATGAACATTCTGATTTGGCAATATCCCCATTTTAATAAACAGGTTAACAATGTGCTGAGTCATTGGAGTGTCAGTGACATGTTGATTGACGGCTATATGTTCGGTGCTCGCCCAACCCCAAATGATAAGCAGATGGAATTGGTGCAAGAAGGGCGTATTGGATATGAAGAGTACGCTTCAAAGTCCCTTGCTCTAATGGGGCGAGATGTGTTCAATTCAATGAAATACATTGATTTTTTACAGATGGTGGATGTGTACGGCATTGAAATTCCGACAGATAAGCGTGATCCGGCTCAGTTCCATGCTCACAACTATGTGGTGAGCGAATCTTATATTTTGGACGGTATTGAGTTTGGAGCTGACAGCGTGTCTAAAATTTTCGCTCATCGAGTTTACGAAGCGCAACAGCGACGCTATGAAGAAACAGGCATTGTCACGGCAGTGAGCGAAGACAATGTCGATGAAGCACCTTATTTTGTTTATAACACGGTATTTTCTAACGGTAAAAATTGGAACGCTATTTCAGATGATGGCAAAGATCAATCACATTTGAAAACGCTTTCCACAAAAGCCGCGTTTGGTTGGTATGCATTATACGATTCAGACTACACCGAATTGTTGATTGAGGAAGCTGGGCAACTTTACTCCAGCAATAAAGGTTGGTATTCGGGGCGCTATGAGGTAGATGGTCGAACTAACAAAGCAATTACAGCCAATACCAACGGGATTATTTTGGAGTCATTAGCTTATATCGAAAATGGGCCGTTATTAACGATAGGTGAAAAATAATAACAATAAGTAAGGAAGGTTGTATGCGCGGCATTTGTTTAGGCTTAATCACGGTTGCTCTGATTGGTTGTGGTAATAAGTACAACCATTTTTCAGATGACATTATAGATAGAAAATCCCACTGGGACATTCCCCAGCCTCGTTCGGGAGAGTTAACTGAGAAAGAAATGGACATGGCTCGAATAGCATGGACTTACTTCGAAAATAACTACCAAGAATCGACAGGTTTGGTAAATGCGGTAAATGATTACCCATCGGTAACATGGTGGGATGCCTCCTCTTATCTCGCGGGTATGGTCAGTGCGTATGAATTGGGAATTATTGAAAAAGAAGAGATGGACTCTCGCTTAACTCGCTTTCTTGCGACTTTGAATAAGCTAGATCTTTTTCGAGGAGAGTTGCCGAATAAGGCATATAACACGCAGAATGCGGCGAAAGTAGATTACGCCAATCAGCCGGGAGAAATCGGTTATTCAGCGCTTGATTTGGGGCGCCTGCTGATTTGGTTTCACATCGTCAAAAATCGCTACCCTGAGTTTGCGACAAGTATTGATTCGGTGGTTCTTCGTTGGAATTTCTGTAACGTAGTGGATGAGAATGGCACCATGTTTGGTGCACTTCTAGAACCGGGTAAAGAGGTGCAATACCTACAAGAAGGTCGATTGGGCTATGAGGAATATGCCGCGAAAGGCTTTGAATTGTGGGGCTTTGACGTAACGCAGGCTATTATGCCTGAACCTTATTCTACGATTAACCTATTTGGTTATGATGTGCCTTATGACACCCGTGACCCACGTAAGCTTAAAGCACATAGTTACGTTGTAACGGAGAGCTATGTGTTGGATGGCATTGAATTGGGTTGGGATGTGGTTGCAGACAGATCGGCGCATGATGATTTTTACACCCATGATTGGGTAGCGGAATTTGCACTACAGATTTATCGCGTTCAGGAAGAACGTTATAAACAAACGGGTATCATCACCGCAAGAACTGAGCACCAATTAGCCGGCGCTCCATATTTTGTTTATGACACTATCTACACCGATGGTTTTGCATGGAACACGATTTCAGAAGTTGGTGACTTTCTGCCTCAATATTCCGCGGTCGCGGTAAAAGGTGCGATGGGCATGTGGGTGTTGTGGGATACCGATTACACAGATTTGTTGTTTGATCATGTCTCCACCGCATATGATAGAGAAAAAGGGTTTTATGAAGGTATATTTGAAAATGGTACCGGTTTAATTAACACATTTACCTCGAACAACAATGGTATCACCCTCGAAATATTGCTTTATAAGAAACAAGGTAAGCTACTGACTTATAAGGAAGATTCGGTCCCTAGCCTGTGGGAGAAAGCGCTAGAATCGCCATTTGGATACGAAGGGCAATGCTTACCACGTAAGAAGATTGAACCCGTAGAATAGAGAGGCGCGATATGCTAAAGAGTGTAGCGGTTTTAGCGTGCCTTTATTTGTTAGCAGCTTGTGGTGTTTTATACCAAGGCGTGAATAATGGTATTGATGCGATAAGCCAATCGCAGGTATTACGGCAAGGTCGCTATGGTCAATTGACAGAGCAAGAACTGGCTTGGGCGACAACGGCTTGGAAGTACGTCAGCAATAATACTCAGATCTCTACAGGTTTAGTCAACAACCTTGATAATTATCCAACCACTAACATGTCAGGCATTGCTGACTATCTTGTGGCGTTACTTGCAGCGAAAGAATTCGAATTTATCTCCAACAAGGAGTATGACGAGCGCTTATCCCTAGTACTTAGCTTCCTTAATAAAATGCCGCTTAGTCAAGGGCAAGCCCCCAACAAAGTTTATAGCACTCAGCATGGTCAAATGGTCAACTATGGTAATCAACCACAAGATATCGGTTGGTCTTCATTAGATATGGGGCGGCTATTAATTGTATTGGCGATAGTAAAGCGCCATTCTCCTGAGTTTTCAGAGTATATCGATAAGGCAGTATTACGCTGGAATTTCTGTGAACTGGTGAGTGAAGATGGTGAGCTTTATGGTGCCGCAGTCAGTGATGGACAAGTTCATCGTTACAAAGAAGGGCGCTTGGGTGTTGAAGAATATACATCTTATGGTTATTTGGATTGGCACATATTACCTGAAAAAGCATTTAATATAGAGCCGTATGATGTGGCAACTATCTATGGCATCGACTTAATATTTGATGGGCGAGACCCGCGAATTTTCAATGTGTTAAGACCGGTCTATAGCACCCCTTATCTGTGGATGGGACTTGAATTTAATTGGGATGATATTGGTGATGATAGCTCAAATGATGCCAACCACAGCAACGGGACCCTTTCCGCGATGGCAGATGCTATCTATCAGATCCAAGAACTGCGGTGGGAAAATGAGCGAATATATACCGCTAGAGGCGAGCATGTGGTCTCAGGTGAGCCCTTTTTTGTTTATGACGCGATATATGGATTGGGCACACCATGGATAACACTCGCTGAAGATGGCTCCTCTCATGATCACTTAGCTCTGGTTTCAACTCGTGTTGCCTTTCAAATGTGGGCGCTATGGAAAACTGATTATACCGATCGCTTAATGACCTTAGTAAAGGAGCTGTATGATCCTCAGAGGGGATGGTATGAAGGGCGTTTTGAAATGACCAGTGCGTACGAAAAAAGCATCAGCCTAAAAACCAATGCAGGGGTGTTAGAGGCTCTACTTTACAAGCAAGGCGGAAAACTATATCAAAACACAGAAGAAAAAGAGTATCGAGACGTGAAATTTAATTCACGTTTTAGCCACCCAGGCAACTGTTTAGTGGAGACTTTTCGATGAAAAAAAGCCTGTTGGTTGTTCTTGTCCTCATTTTGTTTTCAACAATAACCTTTGCCCAAAGCGCACTGGAAAAACCAGCCATCGATATATTAGTTGCCCCAACTTTAATCTTAGGGCAAGGACGTTATGCGCAAGCGGCTGACAGCTTTCATAGTCAAAGCAACTATGCGTTAACACTTGAGAGAAAACTGGGTAGCAAAGCGATGTGGCAAGCTGCGGGGCTAGCAGACGGGCTTGCTGCGATTGCAGCAGAAAAAGACAAAGACCCAATCGCCTATGAGTATTGGGCAAATAGCGTACGCTATTTTTTGATGTCGGGCAGTAGCTGGGAAGAATTACAGTCGAAACTTCATCTAGAATTTGAGCAATCAAGTAGTCGCTTGCAAGTTAATATGTCTCCGGGAGATTCGGGCGTGTCAGTTGGTAATGCTTGGCTTGAATTATTTTCGCTGGTGGAAGTATGGCAAGAGAAGTTGGGTTACTTTACCTATCGCTCTCCCTCATCCGAACTCGCGGATCAGGTTTTGCAATCACAACGTAACGATCGCCGAAATGTGACTTCAAATGGCTCGCAGTTGCGGCAGTATTCTCCTAACAGTAAATTGAAAATTAATGCTGGATTTCAATCTAAGCAAACATTTAGACCAGAGGCTGAGGACAAAGGAAAACAAAGTTTTCTAATACAGAGAGCAGCGACATCAATATCAACAAATATTCCACAAGCAGCATTGGTAAAACAGCCTGAACAAGCTAAGGGGGTTCCTGAGCCTATTGTTGTTACTACACCAATAGTTATTGGTCGAGAAATCATAGAACAAGATGCTAAAAGTTCTCAAAGTCCCACCTTTGAAGCCGAAGAAAAAAAATCTAACGATGCTCTTGATGAGACCGGTAAATTTCGAGCAAATCTTGGTGCAGAAAGTGGTAAAGGTATCACTGCTACACAAAGAAGAAGTTTTTCCCCTGAGACTAGTGATTAGGTGATTAAGTCGTTTAGCTGCGTGCAAAGTGTATAAATTGCATTACGCTTAAACTATCCATATTAAATAGATTGCCGATTAAAGACTATGCTTAGACATCTCCCTCTATGTGCAGTGTGTATAGCTTGCGCTAATTTTTTCCCTGTGATTTCAAATAGTCATGCAGAGGCATTCAATGATGCGTTGAATCATTATGATGCCAGTCGCTGGCAGTTAGCCGACGGTTGGGAAAATGGTTATCCGTTTGCTAATCGTTGGGAATCAAAAGCGATCAGTTTTAGTCGAAAAGGCATGAGTATTGAATTGGCTCCAGATCGAGTGTTGGATGAACAAGGGAAACGAACTTTTTTTTCGGGTGAGTTGCGCAGCCATGATTTTTATGCGTTTGGTTGTTACGAAATAGATATGAAGCCAATCAAAGCTCCAGGAGTCGTGACATCATTTTTTCTATTTGCTGGTCCATATGACAAACCTGACAATGGTAGTGGTCTACATAATGAAATCGATATCGAATTTTTAGGTTATAACACCAACATGGTTCAACTGAATTTTTGGACGGACGATGATGATTATGGCAATAGTCATGAAACGTTAATCTTCCTCGGGTTTGATGCTTCAAAGCGCTTTCACCGATATGGCATTTATTGGGGAAAGGATTCTCTTGAATGGTTTATTGACGGCAAGTCAGTATTGAAAGTACACAATAGTCGATATGATCCTATCCCTAATGCGGACCATTCCAATATGCGCATTATGGTCAATGTGTGGGCAGCCGATCATGGTGTGTCGAATTGGGTTGGGCAATTCGATACCGATAAACGAACTCGCTACAAAGCAGAGTATAGGAATTTCTCATTTACCCCTGATATACGCTGTAAATGAATAATTCACATCAGCCACTCTACGCTGACATTAATCGATACATTACCCATGATTAGTCCGTTTCAAATCAGTCACCTTACTTACTTGTATTCAACGATTTGCATACTAGACTTGGATAAGAACGAGAATTATAACTACGTCAGTCTGGGGTATCAGTATGGATCCATCTATTTCGCTAGCAATTCATTTACTTAACAATTCAAGTGTAGACTTCGAACTCACTAACAACGATCACCAAACAAGATTACTGGAATTAGCAGATAAACTGCTTGCATTAGAAAGCGTATCAAATGAGCAGATTAAATACGTTATTGCTCAACACAACGCGCCATTAGAATTCAAATTAGCCGCTAAATTGGTTGAATCCCGAAGACATATTTTAGCAATAACTCAGCCTATTGAGGTTGGAGTCGTATTTGCTATGTGGGGTGAGCATAACCGATTACAAGAAAAAAGCGCGGGAAATCCCAATGGCGAAGACTCGTTGAGAACCAAAATTCGTCAATTGAACTGGGTAACAAAAGATTCGCAAGTTGATTGGCAGCTTTATTGCGTCGATGATGGCTGCCCCCATGATAGTGCGCATATTGCCAAACGGATTGCCAATCAACAGCCTAGAGAAATAAGTGATAGAGTACATGTGTTACAACTATCAACGGTGATACCAGCAAAATTTGGCCCGCTAAAAAACCTTAATAGTGTTGATGACTCGCGTAAAGGTGGCTCGATCATCCTTGGCTGTGAATGTGCACTCGCGTCAGGTGTGGATGCGGTCGTTTATACTGATGCAGACAATTCGGTGCATTTGGGTCAATTAGGTTTGTTATTAGCGCCATTTGTAGAGCAAGGAAAGCAAGTGGTACTAGGCAACCGCAAACACCCAGATTCTATTTTGGTCAAACAGGAAGAGCGTTGGGGAGTTGGGATCAAAACATTGCGTCATATGCAGCGTATGATAGGGGCACAGATCTTCGAACAGGGTATTAAAGATACACAAGCTGCCTTTAAGCTATATAGCAGACCTGTACTAGAAGAAATTCTCAAAAAACCTACTGTCTATGATTTTTCTTTTGACACTGATTGGATCTTTGCTGCTATGGAAATGAATCAATCTATTGCCACAACACCTTTTGCTTTTATTGATTCTGCCGCAGAATCGGCTTCAGTTGTTCAAGGACCGATGACGACTTGGTATGTGCTGTTGGATGGTCTAGTTAAATCGGCTCAAGCGCGTAAAGCGAAGTATAGTAAGGAGATGGCAGATGTGTTTGTTAAAGAAATTGATTCACATAAAGATCTCGAATTGATCATTGATGTTTTACCGCCAGAGTTGGCTGCTGTTTCAGATAAAGAGCTAGGAAACCCTAATGTAATGTCTCCTCAAGCCGTGCGTCACTGGATAATAAGTGCCAAAGCATTACGAGCGCAACAAGCATAGTTGCATAATAGTTGTATATTGAAATCGCCTGAATGAATTCAGGCGATTTGTCGTTTGATAATAGCCAAATGATTCATTTCCGTGTGCCTCGATTTGCCATGGAATAAATTAAATCGAGTTCTTCTTGGGTGATTACAGGTACTGTCTTCTCTGTGTTCATGCTTTCATTTAGATAGGCGATCAATTGCGTTCTTTCATCGTTTGATAGTGAACCTATCAGTTTGTAGATGTCTTTTTTCTCATTACTGCTCATACACTCTCCCCCGACAGTGTTAGCCATTACTCGACGTAGCAATAAGCTGATTTTGGTCCTTAAGCGCCTTTTTGCCCCTTTGCTGCAAGTGAAAAAGCAATCGGTGGTGCCATAGAGAAACCGTGTTGTTTACCCGTTACGAGCCAATTGTGCCAATTAGGCGGTAGATTCAAAACCGTGAGTTCAGCCACCATTTTGTGTAATTTGTCGTTCTCATTAATGTTCAGTTTCTGACTGTAGCAGTGCAAAAAATGAATTTTCGCCTCACTAGAGTGGGGGTAATGTACAAGGAATAAGTGACTCTGCTCTTCATTTAAGGGCATTTGGAAATGTGAATGTGGTTGATGGCTAGATGAAAGCTTGCCTGACACTAAGCTGGGCAAGTTATTGACACCTCGAGATTCTATAACACTGCTAATTGTGGAATGAATTTGTCGTTCGCCGAAAAACTCTAAAGCAGGTAGGTACTCAATAAGTAAAATCGCTGGGCATTCAAATAGCTCATCGTAAAAGCATGAAAGAGATTTTAATAACTTTTGATGAGCTAGCATTTCATTATTTTCGTGAATCAATATATGACATTGAGACAGTTGCACAATAGCTTGTAAATGGAGTAATCGTTTTGGCGTCAGCTTACGACTAGCGAAACGGGAAAACTTATTAGCATGCCTCATTAGATCCGTTTTCGCTGCTGTGCTTTCTGTCAGAGTGTAAATGGCTTGTAATGACTGGAAGTGAACAATGACAGTTTTTAGCCAGTTTATATCGGCCAGTGAGATATGTTGAGAGTAGATATGCCCAACTCTAAGCAATGAAGCTCGCTTATTTGCAAGCATGTTTAGTTTACTGGCTTTCGCAGCTCGTTCACCGATACTGGGTGTTAATTCAAATGCTTTTGTTGCCCACAATGCTGCGTTTTCGATTTGCTGATTTTCAGCATAGATATCAGCAATTAAATCCATAACACGAATTGAAAGCGGGTTTTCCGTTAGAAAACTATGTAATTCTTCCAGCGCCTGTTTTGTATTGTTATTTCTATGCAGCAACCCGGCTATCGCACACATTTTGGAAGCATGGCATGGAGTGGAAGATATCGTGATGTAGATATCGAGAAATTGCCATTGATTGTTTGATATTAAGTGATCGAGTAGATAAGCCTCAAGGCTAATGCTAAAACCAGAGCGGTTAATCAGTTCAAACATGGTTGCGGCTGAAAGCTTATGCCCAGACTGAAGTGCTTCGGTAATTTGTGCGAGTTTTTGTTTTTCTCTATGGATGGTATAGAGTTTTTCCGCGAGGGAGCTATTACTGAGAGGTTTGGTAATAAAGTGTCGGACTTTACCGGAAAGGGCTGTTAATACCGTTTCTTGTCGGGCGTCACCTGAAATGATGAGTACGCCAGTCGCATTACTGATCAATCGGTTCCGATACAGTAGCATCGCAAGTTCAAAACCGGTTAAATGCTGCTCTAAGTGGTAATCCAAAATTAATACATCAAATTGATGTGTTTCCATCGCTTTAATTGCGCTTTGGTATCGTTCGACAGCCACAATATTGTCATGCAATACACCTAAGCTTACTAGCTGTTGCTTTATCAATACCAATGCAGTGCTTGAATCATCTACGATTAGCACACGCATGGTTTTCAAAAAGCTAGTATTAATCTTTCGCACCCTCGCCTCCAAAGATGAGTAAATCGTTATGATTCATGCTCATAAAGTAGAGCTTAGACCACTAGTTTCATAATAACCACAAAGCAGGCGAATTCAACGAGTTTACAGATGAAAATAGAGGTTTATATCTTACTTATTGGGGTCAAAAATGGCACGGATTTACGTGCCATTTAGTGGGGGGGAGATTAAATTGCGACATTCATGGTGAGTTGAAGCTCTAAGTTCAGTGAAGATAGCTTTTGCTTTAGCAGTCGACTCGCTTTTTCAACTTCAGCCAGTTCCAACTGCTTTGTTTCACAGTGGATATCGATATTCACCCACAGCTCTTGACCAACCTTAGCAACACCATTGAGCTCGATGGGCTGATTAAACTGTTTGCCTACCTCGGTTACTTCATGATCAACGGCATCGTGGATCTTTTTGTCTGGTTTCATCATTAGTAGCTCTCGAACCGCTTGAATGACCATTTCTGAAGGAACTTTAATAAAATAGAACGACATTAAGATCATCATCATTGGATCGGCATAAATACTGTAATGGGCAAAGGGTGTCAGGGTTAAACCATACGCTGTTATAAAGCCTAATGTTACGGCAACGCTGAGCAAAGTATCCATTTTCCACTGTTTGCTTTCAGCGGCGATAAGACCTGATGAAAACAATCTCGATTTTTTATTGATGTACCACCAACCGTAGCCACAACCAATTACATTAACCAAACCAAACAATGAGGCGATAGACGTATCGACCTCTCGACCTCCGCTGAACATGGCAGTCACAGCTGAGTACAAGGAATAGAGCACAATGGTAAGAATAACGCCGCCTTTAATCGCAATTACGATAGGTTCAATGGTCGCTTTACCAAATTGGAAGTGATCTTGAGAGGGGCGGCTGATGTAACGTGATGCGGCAAGTGACAATAAAGTTAACAGTAAGCTGACTAGTGAGTAAACACCATCAAAGATGATAACTAGTGAACCCATCCAAACGCCAACAACGAGTCCTCCAACAGCAAAGCCCGATGCTAAAAGGGCTGAGAAGGATAAAATTCGCTTTTCGTTTAAGCTGGTTTGGGCACACATGATTAAAAATCTCCTAAGAATTAACTCTATTCTTGAGAGTTCTAAGCATTTTTACAAACTACATATTCAGAAACACACACCGATTAAATGGTGTTTTAATTAAAAGCGTTAATTTTCATACTGTTAGCTTTGATATTTGCTGCCAATTTAATTGGCGCTGACTGATTTGTGTCCAAAAGATTGTTTAGAAATCAAATAAATACTCGTTCAACTTGTCAGCTAGCCAAGACATGGCAGGGTGTTCATGCATTCCTACCGGGGTAAACATGCAGTAATCTTCCTGAGTTAGACCATAGATATGTTTGATTACCGCAAGCTCTTGCTTACGCAAGTGATGTCTAATGAGTGGCTCGGGCAACACGCCCCAAGCATTCTCGTTGAGGATACAGTGAAGCATGTAGTCAAAACTTGAAAATCCAAAGTGGCGAAGGGAGAGCGGTTTTAACTCAGGGTTATCTTTCTCATTGAGGTAAACCATGGCGGCCTGCATTGAATTACGCAGATCGCTGTCAGTTACTCGTCGCATCTTGCTCAATGGGTTTGATGCTTCGCAAACGGACATCATGCGAATTTTACCCAATGGCTGGTACGTGACATGGGGATCATCGGTCCTTTCGTAATCAACGCCAAATGCGAAGTCTACTTGCCCAGTGACGACTAGGTTGGCTAGGTCACCAGATGACGCGAGGATAATATTAAATGATGTGGACGGGAAGTCGCTATTTAAACGCGGAGACAGAGTTTGCCAAAGTTCGTCAGGCAGCGAGTCATCACGTGCTATCCATACTTCAGCACTGAACTCTCCAGATGCTTGCAAACAAGTTTGCCGAATGCGTGATTCAGTTACTAATAAGTTTTGGCAATCACGATATATCGCTTTTCCTGCTTCGGATAGCACAAGTTGATTACCTGAACGAAGAAAAAGATCGACAGATAATTCTTTTTCTAATGCTTTAACCGACATGCTCAGTTTGGTACGGTTACAGGCGAGCTGGCGAGCTGCCTCTGAGACAGATCCAGTATCTGCGACAGTACAGAAAGCTTCAATTTGCGACAAGTTCATAAAGTTTTGCTGCGCTTTAGGACATAGTTGTATGGTAATGTAAATTATCTTAAATGTCTGTTTTCACGTGGCTAAGGGTAGAATATAATGACTGAGTTACATATCTTCGCTTCGAGAGCAGTTTAGGGAGAGCACAATGACGATCAATTGGGATGAACATGCTGACACATGGGATACTGATGAAGTGACATCTATCTATGCAGAGGAAGCATATTCTTCGCTAATTAAAACATTCAATATCAAAGGCAAGCACGTGCTCGACTTTGGCAGCGGTACTGGCTTGTTAAGTCAAAAAATGTCGCCAGAGGTTAAAGATATCGTCGCGTTAGATTTTTCTGAGGCAATGATTGAGCAATTGGACAATAAATCACTACCGAATGTAGAAGCGGTGGTCGATTCGCTCACTCGTGGTTTGGTTGCAATCCACCCTGCATTTCGTAACCAATTTGATTTGGTTGTTGCTTCTTCTGTTTGTGGTTTTTTACCTAATTACGCAGATGTCTCCGATATTGTGTATTCACTATTGGAAGACGGTGGTCATTTTATTCATTGGGATTGGCTAGCCGCTCACTCAGATGAAGAGATGGCGATGGAGCCTGCGCATGTAGAACGCGTTTTGACTGGGGTTGGGTTTAAGCACGTAGAAACATCAGTTCCTTTTGAGATAACGACGGAACAAGGTGTATTTAAAGTAATGATGGCAGTGGCTGTTAAATAAATACTCACTTAATACGATTAATACAAACAGGGCGCGTTAAGCGCCCTGTTTTCGTTTCAGTTCACGCCTAAGTCTATTTACCTTATACCCGTCATACTTGAAGTTACAGCGATGTTGTCTGTGTTCGTGCGCCCCAATCACATAATCCACCTATGCTCAGGGGGCTTTCTTACTTGCCGCCTACCTGCACCTTCAAGTTTCTTGGGTATAGTTACTAAAGTAGAAATCATTATGTAAAATATTCGTTACAAATTTGCTGCATTTATTGTTCGATTATTCTTTGCCTGTTGATGTAACACTCAATATGATTAAGGGAGTAGAGATAACCTGCTTAGTCGCTGATGTTGTCACGCAGAGCATTTTCTGAATTGCTCGTAGCCATTGCTCACCGACAAGGAAGGGAGGAGCGAGATGACGAAATACCATTCAAATCCAGTTGATAAGCAAGGAATGGTTGCATGGAGCAAGGAAGAAAATGCAATTTGGCATGATTTGGTTGAAAGGCAACAAAAACTGGTACAAACGCGCGCTTGCCACGAGTACTTAAATGGATTGAAGCTGCTTGATCTACCAATCGATCGCGTGCCACAGTTACCTGAAATAAATCAAGTTTTGCAACGAGAAACAGGGTGGCAAGTAGTACCAGTACCTGCCTTGATTAGTTTCGACCGTTTCTTTGAGCTATTGGCGAACAAATGTTTTCCGGTCGCTACTTTTCTAAGAAGTCGCGAGGAGTTTGATTATCTTCAAGAGCCAGACTTCTTCCATGAGGTCTTTGGTCATTGCGCTATGCTAACCAATCCAGAATTTGCTCATTTTACCCATACTTACGGAAAGTTAGGTTATACCGCACCTGCGAGGCAGAGAGCTTACTTAGCACGGTTGTATTGGTTTACTGTTGAGTTTGGTTTAGTCAAGCAAAACGAACAGCTAAAAATCTATGGAGGCGGGATCCTGTCTTCTCCGGGTGAAACGATTCATGCGTTAGAGGGGAATAAGCCACTACGTGAGCCGTTTACACTAAATCGAGTGCTACGCACCCCTTATCGAATCGATATTATGCAGCCGATTTACTATGTTCTTAAGGATATTGAGCAACTCTACCAGTTAAGCCACCTAGATTTAATCAAAGAGATAGACCAAGCTATTGAGTCAGGCTTGTTCCCCCCAATGTTTGTAGCAAAGGAAGCACAAAATGTTGAATGAATTAAGATGTGAAGCATGTACATCAGAGGCGCTGCCTTTAACTTATGATGAACAACAAGAATTGTTAGCAGCGGTTCAAGATTGGCAAGTCATCGAGCGAGAGGGAGTTCCTCAATTGGAGAAACAATTCAAGTTCCGTAACTTCCTCTCGGCTTGGTCGTTCGCTAACAAAGTGGCGGAATTAGCGGAGGAAGAGTTCCATCATCCTGCAATTCTATTAGAGTGGGGGAAGGTCACTGTTACGTGGTGGAGCCATTCAATCAAAGGATTACATAAGAATGATTTCATATGTGCGGCTAAGTGTGACTTAATAGAACCTTAACTTGGTTCCAACTTTTTCGTTTGCACTAAAGAAATCGCCATCTTGCCGATAAAATAGATTGAGACCCATAAGCAAGTTCTTGGATGCGTACATGAAAAAAATATTAATGGTCATATTGTTACTCGTCGGTATTGGTTTGGCGGGAGGTGGCTATTACATGTTTTATCTTAAACCAGAGCAGGACGCAGCAAAACTAGCTCTACAAAAACCAACACCACCAATCGAGCTTGGTCAATCTGAACCCACACCACTGCCGACTCCAATCGTTGAAAAAACAGATTACTACGTTAGTCCAGAGAAATTAGGTGTGCGAGAAATGCCGGACAAGAGTGCCTTTATCGAGTCGATATTGTATCGAGGAGATAAAGTGCACATACTCGAAAAACGTGATGGTTGGGGACGAATATCACCATATTACGTTTATAACGAGGGCGATCCGGAAGTTGCAGAGTGGATCCCGATGGAAGCGCTTTTAGAAGTACCGCCGACGATTACTAGAAAAGAGCGAATTAAAACCATCAGCAGTTATGTTGAAGACTCTGATGATTTCAAACTGCATTTTGATGTATTTATTCAAACAACAGATGACTTAATAGAAGAAGGTATTTGCCTTCCACCGGATTTTGAAGAGTTAAAAGGTTGGGTTAAGTCTGTGAAGTACGAACAAGATGTTTATTTTGTTTATTGCGGTGGTTTGAAACTGGCAAATAAGATTTATTTAAATGTGCAAACTGGAAAAATCTTCTACAAATAACAGTAACTAAATGAATAAAAAGGAGTTTACATTGTAAACTCCTTTTTTGTTTTCTAGCGAGTAAACGGTATAATGCGCACGCATTCTCAGCCAGTTTGGCTTTTCTCTTTTTTAAGGTAGGTAGAGCATGAAGTATGATTGGGTTCTGTTTGACGCAGACGAAACTCTATTTAGATTTGATGCATTTAAAGGTATGCAATTAATGTTTGAACGTATGGGAGTGGAATACACTCGTAACGATTTTGAACAGTATCAAAAGCTTAATAAGCCTTTATGGGTTGATTATCAAAATGGCACCATTACCGCTGACGACATCAAGCATATTCGCTTCAAAGGCTACGCAAAAAAATTCGATACTACAACGTCAGCTTTGAACTCTGCCTTTCTTGATGCGATGGCTGATATTTGCAGCATGATCCCACATGCTCGTGAGTTGCTGGATGCACTCAAAGGTAAAGCTAAGCTGGGTATCATCACCAATGGTTTTACGGAACTACAGCAAGTGCGTTTGGCAAAGATGGGCTTGAGTGAGATGTTCGAACACGTGATTATCTCTGAACAAGTCGGTGTTGCTAAACCGGATACTGGTATTTTTACTCACGCAATGGAACAAATGGGGCAACCGTGTAAAAGCAAAGTATTGATGGTGGGTGATAACCTCCACTCTGATGTATTGGGTGGCGTGAATTTTGGTATTGATACTTGTTGGCTAAACGCAACCAAGCAGCCTGACTGTCATGAAATAACTCCTAGTTACACAGTGAAGTGTTTATCTGAACTACAATCGATATTGCTCATTCAGTAGTACATTACATACTAATAGAGAAAGATGCTGATGAAGCATCTTTTTTTTTATACTTAACTAAGATTTGAAGTCATTTAATGACAAAATATGAAAATTAATAACGTTATGTCGCTCTAATTGTATTGCAAACTACCCTAAAGTGGTATCACTACCCCTTTAGGGTAGTTTGAATTGGTAATTGATTTACATCATGTATTAATTTTTCTTCATAATTAAGAATCCTGTTTAGATATGACTTTTAAACTGGAACGGATTATGAGCAAACTCAAGCTAGTGATCGTCGGTAATGGCATGGTTGGGCACCGCTATATCGAAGATTTGGTTGAGAAAACAGATATTTCGAATTGCGAAATATCTGTTTTCTGTGAAGAACCACGTGTCGCCTATGACCGTGTTCACCTTTCATCTTATTTCTCTCATCACACTGCTCAAGAACTCTCTTTAGTTAAGGAAGGGTTCTATGAGAAAAACGGTATTCAAGTTTTACTCGGTGAACGTGCAATTAATATTAACCGTCAAAACCGAATTGTTTATTCTTCATCGGGTCGTGAAATCCAATACGATAAATTGATCTTAGCGACTGGTTCATATCCATTTGTCCCGACAATTAAAGGCAGAGAAAGTAAAGATTGTTTCGTCTATCGAACCATCGAAGACCTGAAAGCGATTGAAGCTTGTGCAAAAAAGAGTAAATCAGGGGTTGTGATTGGTGGCGGTCTACTTGGATTGGAAGCGGCTGGCGCTTTAAAAGCCTTAGGTATGGAAACCAATGTGGTTGAGTTTGCACCTAAGTTAATGGCTGAACAACTCGATCTTGCAGGCGGTAACCAACTGCGGCAAAAAATTGAACGTATGGGGGTGAATGTCCACACCGGGAAAAATACGTTAGAGATCACAGCGGATGGTAAGTATGCACGCAATGTGATGCGTTTTGCTGATGGTACAGAGCTTGAAACTGACTTTATTGTTTTCTCCGCAGGTATTCGCCCACAAGACAAACTCGCTCGTCAAATGGGTCTTGAAATCGCGCCACGTGGTGGAATTGCAATCAATGACTACTGCCAAACGTCTGATGAGCATATTTATGCGATTGGTGAGTGTGCATCATGGAACGACGTGTTCTACGGGTTGGTCGCTCCAGGTTACAAAATGGCGACCGTGGCAGTTGATCACTTAGTTGGTAACAGCGAAAGCAAATTTGAAGGGGCAGACATGTCTGCCAAACTGAAATTGCTGGGTGTCAAAGTGGGTTCGATTGGTGATGCAAATGGTCGCACGCCAGGTTGTAAAAGTTACGTTTACCAAAACGAAGAGCAAGAAGTGTATAAACGCCTAATTGTTTCGGCAGACAACAAGAAGTTACTGGGTGCTGTAATGGTCGGTGATACCGCTGACTACGGTGATTTGCTTCAGCTCATGCTTAATGAAATGGATTTGCCTGAGCATCCAGACATGCTCATCCTTCCTGCTCATGCTGGTGCAGAAAAACCTACTTTAGGTGCTGATGCTCTGCCAGAAAGCGCAGTGATCTGTTCTTGTTTTGATGTGACGAAAGGTAAGATTGCACAAGCTGTAGTGGAAGGAAATCACACCCTCGCTGAGATAAAAGCAGTCACTGGCGCCGGTACGGGCTGTGGTGGCTGTATACCACTGGTTACTTCGGTGCTAAATGCAGAGCTGCTTAAATCAGGCATTGAAGTGAAAAATGAGGTTTGTGAGCACCTTGCCTATTCGCGCCAAGAGCTTTTCCATCTGATCCGTATTGAAGAGATTAAAACCTTTGACGAGCTGCTTGAAAAATATGGCAAAGGGTACGGCTGTGAAGTTTGTAAGCCGTTAGTCGGTTCAATTCTGGCTTCTTGCTGGGGTGAGCACATTCTTAAGCCGCAATTGGTTAAATTGCATGACACCAACGATAACTTCCTCGGCAACATTCAAAAAAATGGTACTTACTCAGTTATACCACGCATGGCAGGCGGGGAAGTGACACCTCAAGCATTAGGGGTGTTGGCGAAAGTCGCGGAAGAGTACAACCTATATACCAAAGTAACTGGAGCGCAGCGAATTGGTCTGTTTGGAGCTCACAAAGATGATCTCCCCCAGATTTGGCGTAAGTTAATTGATGCGGGTTTTGAAACGGGTCAAGCGTATGCCAAAGCGCTACGCATGGCGAAAACTTGCGTTGGCTCGACTTGGTGTCGTTACGGCGTACAAGATTCAGTAGGGTTGGGAGCACTGATTGAGAATCGCTACAAAGGCATTCGTACTCCGCACAAAATGAAGTTTGGTGTATCAGGCTGTACTCGTGAGTGTGCCGAAGCGCAAGGGAAAGACATTGGCATTATCGCAACGGATGCGGGTTGGAACTTGTACGTTTGTGGTAACGGAGGCATGAAACCACGCCATGCGGATTTATTTGCCAGCGACTTAGATCAAGAAACCCTACTCCAATATATTGACCGGTTCATGATGTTCTACATTCGTACTGCCGCGCCTCTGCAGCGGACCTCAGTATGGATGGAAAATATGGAAGGTGGTGTGGAATACCTTCGTGAAGTGATCGCTAGTGACAAGCTCGGCATCAATGCGCAGTTGGAACTTGATGTCGCTAAGCTGATGGAAGAGTTTGAGTGTGAGTGGACTGCCACCATTAACGATGAGTCCCAACTAAACCGCTTTGCTCACTTTATTAACGCAGACAAGCGTGATGAGAATGTTGTATTTGTGCCAGAGCGTGAACAACATCGCCCGGCAAGGTTCACGGAGAAATTCCCGGAAGCAAAAGGCGACATTTTTCACGTGGCACTTGCAGATTAAAAGGGGGGAATAATTATGTCATTTGAGAAAATCTGTCAAATCAGCGATATCGTGCCGGGTACGGGTGTATGCGCACTAGTGAGCGATCAGCAAGTCGCGATCTTTCGTCCGTCTGAAGCGGAAGAAGTGTTCGCTATTAGCAACACCGATCCTTTCTTTCAATCGAATGTCTTATCGCGTGGTCTGATTTGTCAGCACCAAGGCGAGCTTTGGGTGGCAAGCCCGTTAAAGAAACAACGTTTTAATTTAACCACTGGTGCATGTATGGAAGATTCGCGGTTCAGTGTGAAACCTTATCAAGCTCGTGTGACCTCTGGTGTGGTCGAAGTTGCAGGGTAAGTAACAGAGATTCAATAGCTTAAAGGCTTCTACCCTCGAGAAATATGGAGAGGTTGGGAGTCTTTCACTATTTGATTTCAACTTTTATGTTTAATTTTTTGGAGAGACATGATGTCTTATTTAAAACCAGCGGAATTCGTACAAACCATGATTGATACGGGCGAAGCGAAAGTGCGCACCTCAACGCGTGATTTGATCTTACGCGGGATCATGGCGGGTATTATTTTGTCATTAGCGGTTGTGGTAGCGATTACCACCATTACTCAAACTGGGATTGGTATTGTTGGTGCGTTGGTATTCCCCGTTGGATTTTGCATATTAAGTCTAATGGGGTACGACTTAGTGACTGGTGTGTTTGGTTTAGCACCTTTAGCTAAGTTCGATAACCGCCCGGGAATTACATGGGGTCGCATACTGCGCTGTTGGGGGTTAGTTGGTTTAGGTAATTTGATTGGGTCACTTTTGGTAGCTGCGCTTATTGCGTTATCACTAACCATGAACTTTAGCGTTGACCCTAATGCTGTGGGGCAAAAGTTTATTGCAGTGGCTACTGCTCGTACTGTTGGTTTTGAAAACCTAGGTTTTGATGGCTGGATCACCTGTTTTGTACGCGGCATCCTATGTAATTTGATGGTCTGTCTTGGTGTTATCGGCAATATGTCTGCCCGTACAGTAGCAGGAAAAATTGCCGCAATGTGGCTACCTATTTTCATTTTCTTTGCTTTGGTATTTGAGCATGCAGTAGTAAATATGTTCTTGTTCCCATTAGGCATGATGCTAGGTGCTGACTTTGGCATTGCGACTTGGTTGAACTACAATCTGATTCCCACTATTTTAGGCAATATTGTTGGTGGTCTACTGTTCACTTGTGTGCCGTTATACCTGACTCACGCAAAAACAGCACCAACGGTTGACGTTGAAGGACAAGTAAACGCAGTACCCGCGTTTATATCCAAGTAACCTCACAAACTCGCCCCACGCATTGGTGTGGGGTGAAACTCTTCAAATAGCTTTGCTATAACAAGTGTTAGTTTACTTAGACTGACACTTGTTATATCTAAAATATTTATTATCGGGCACGACTATGACCAACAATCTAACGTCTTTGAATCGCGGTTTTGTTTCTCTTGTGGGAGCTGGTCCCGGAGATGCAGAGCTGCTAACAGTTAAGGGTTACCGAGTTATTGGGCAAGCGGATGTGGTGGTTTATGACCGCTTGGTCTCTGCTGAGATACTAGCGCTCGCGAACGACAAAGCTGAAATGATCTATGTGGGTAAGAAGTTAGATTTCCACTGCGTTCCACAACAGCAGATCAATCAACTATTGGTCGATAAAGCCCTAGAAGGTAAACGAGTTGTGCGGCTAAAAGGTGGTGATTCGTTTATTTTTGGTCGTGGCGGTGAAGAGCTCGAAATATTAGCCGAACACAATATTCGTTTTGAAGTGGTTCCTGGAATTACTGCAGCGGTAGGCGCTACAGCCTACGCGGGTATTCCACTCACTCACAGAGAGCATGCTCAAGCAGTTCAGTTTATTACAGGTCATGTGCAAAAAGATGGTCAAGAAATCGATTGGCATGCGGTGGCGCAATCAAACGCTACCTTGGTGTTTTACATGGGCTTAAAGCAAAGTGGTTACATTGCCGATAAGTTACTGACACATGGATTATCACAAGATATGCCTTGTGCAATTATTGAGAACGGTACACGTCGCGAGCAGAAAGTTCATCGAGGTGATTTGGTCGATTTAGCCATTTTAGCCAAACAAGCTCAAAGTCCAGCTTTGATCGTGGTAGGTAGCGTCACCACGCTACATGAAAAACTCGATTGGTTCGAGTCGTGTTAAATACTTGATCGATTAGCGCTCATAATGGGGCAATCTATTTGATTGCGATCACGAGATGAGTGAAAGTTGACCGTTTCTACTGGCTGAAACCAGCGGTTGTTTTGTATGTTTGTTATAGACGTCAAATGGCGCTCGTATGTGAAAGAATTCGATTAGCGAATGGAATAATACAGTTTTCTCACCGAGAGTGCTTTCTTGCTCAATGTACCTAGTGGGCTAGGTGCAGGAGGATAAGATGAACAACCACTATTTTCAAACTGCAAAACCGCTCAATCAACAGTTACAGCAATTGATGCAAAGGATGCATGTGTATGCGCCTGCAATTGCGCGAGTTTCTTATGCGAAGTATAACCGCAATACGGACACGCTCGTTACGTACGCGGACAGTGAATTCCAGCTTTGGAGTGAACTACACCATGAAAAACGCTTGAGTAAACTAAACCATTTAAAACGTGCGGCAGCCATGGGGATCCCTCGAGTTATCGATGATCTGGCTTACATGTCTCATTGTGAGCGCGTTGGGTTTCTTTTGGATAAAGGTTATCGTTCGTCTGCGGCAATCCCTTGTTTTCAAAATCATCGTTTTTCTGGCTTTGTATTTCTCAACGCCTATGAACCCGATATATTTAGTAATAAATCATTGTTACCCTTGATGCCTTACATTGAAATGCTGCAATTCTCGGTGGAGTCACATAGCCAAGTGGTGAAGACTATTGTTGATTTTGCCGATCGGTTGAGAACGGGCAGCACACTGTTCAGTCGAGATTCTTATTATCATGGTCGTCGTATGCGCGCGTACACCAAAGTCATTGCGGAATATGTCGCTGAGCATTACAGGCTTGATGACGAGCAAGTAGAGGCAATTGCCTCATTTGCTCAAATCCATGATATCGGTAAAACCCAACTGCCAGAAAGCATGATGTACGGTTCAAAGCAATTTGGTTCACAGGAACTCATGTCTGCCAGATCTCATATTGATAACGGTATAAAAATGATGGACGAGATCGTCTCTTCAGTTGGCAATCCGAATCATCCTAGCATTACTGTACTCAACCAAATCATGCGTTTTCAATATGAGTATTTGGATGGCAGTGGTCACCCGTACGGCTTTCAGAAAGACGAGGTGCCTTTGGCTGCTCGTATTGTGGCTGTTGCGAATATCTTTGATTCCATGACCACACATAAGAGTTATCGTCAGGCTTGCTCCGTTACGTCAGCATTGTTGGAGTTAGAAAAGATGGTTTTGTCGGGGAAAATAGACGCACAATGTGTCGATGCCTTACGCAGTCGTCAAAATTACCTAAAGAAAGTGATACATAAATACCCGGAACCAGAGCGTTGGGGGAGTACCGGTGATGATTGATAGCTTAGGGTTTGTCGTGCTGGATTCTGTTTTTGGTACCTCGGCACCATTACTGTAAGGGTAAAGAGCTTAATTCAGCCGTTGGACAAAGTGCGTTCGTTCTATAAGGCTGTTACTATGGAACCGAATTAGCTAAGAGAATTTTATCCATGGAAAAAGTGGCGATTTTTGTAGATGTTCAGAACATTTACTACACGACGAAACAAAGCTATCAAGCAAATTTTGATTACAACAAGTTCTGGGCAAAGGTAAGCCAGGAGTTTGATATTGTTTTAGCTAACGCTTATGCGATTGCTTCCCAAGATCCTAAGCAGCGTCAGTTTCATCACATTTTGCGTGGTATAGGCTTTAAAGTTTGTTTAAAGCCTTTGATTCAACGCCGTGATGGCAGTGCCAAAGGGGATTGGGATGTCGGTATTGCACTTGATGTGTTTGAAACAGCTTCGAGTGTAGATAGGGTGATTCTTCTTTCCGGCGATGGGGATTTTGAGGTGCTGGTAGAAAGAATTCAGCAACGATTTAACACCAAAGTTGAGGTTTATTCGGTACCTGAGCTCACCGCGCAGAATTTAATTGAAGTGTGTGACCATTATACGCCTATCGATCATCAATTATTACTCACTCGATGGTCTTGATTTGACTCGTGCTCGTTTAATGAGAGCGATGCTCGTCAGTGATTTTGCTGTAAGCCTCAGTTGAGGCTTACATAAAAATTTAGTCTGCGGTTTGAGCTTCTTGCTCAGTTTGTTCATTAACCGCATTTTCTTGTTGCTCTAATTCCATTTTGGCGCGCTCGGCCTTTGAAATGTAACGTGGCTTATTACTGCCGTGTAGTTTGGCGTTCATTTTTTTCTGCTTAGTTTTTAAAATTTGGTTAATGCGCTTTTTACGGTTCATGTGAACACCCTAGTTTTGTTGGGCGCGGATCATAGCAGGAAATGGATTCAATTGCATGAGTTGTCTATCTCTGGCTAGAATTGGTTTTTTTGATGGCTGTAGATTCAATCTGACGTTATTTTTTAAGAAGATTTAATGTGATCTATATAACAATCTACTCTAAAGCGTAAGTTCATAGCGCGATCATCGTTTGCTTCACGAATTAAAATAACCATTAGAAATCATCTTGTTTGCATGGTATGCAGAAAACAGGCCAATTTAGCACACAATTCACGAAATACTTTGTAGCATATCTAACGTCAAAAAAATCGATGAACACGTGCAATTAATTCTAAGTTGAATAGGTCTCCTTTAACGTACTATTTAGGTACTCGGGCAGCAGTGAGAGAGTCCGACTTTTGGTAAGTAAAGGAGATAATTATGATTAAATTAGCCAGTGTAGCCAGCGTATTGCTATTCAGCTCTATCGCGATGGCAGGGTTAAGCGGTCCCTATGCAACAGTAATGAAAAGCAGCTCTATGACAGGTCATACATACGACTCTAAAGCAGCTGCATTAGAAGTTGGTAAAGCGATGATCGTGGATGTAAATCGTATGGGTTCGGTTGAGTTAAGTCGTAATGTATTTTGGAATACTAACGATCAAGTAGATATTAACTCTTTTGAATTGCTCAATTCACAAGTTCAAATTGAAGAAATTGTCACTAGCCAAGGGGCAATTGCGTATCAACCAGTGATTAAAGTGAGTTATGAATATCGCGCAAGAGAGCGTGACTAATTCTGTATTCGCTAGCACCGAATGTTTAGATAAGGTTTAGTAAGGTTTTGCGTGTATATTTTGAATGCCCTTACGGACAAATAAAAAAAGCCCCAGACGATGTCTGGGGCTTTTTCGTTATGCGGTTGTGTCCGCCTCGACTAGTTCTTGCTCATGGCTATCAGCACGTTCTAACATCTTGCGAATGATGAAAGAAGAGGCAAAAGCAATCACGACCATTACTACTGCGAGGATGGTTAGCATCTGGAAGTAATCGCCGTAGACAGTTTGCACCACTTCTTGAGTGATCTCTTGCCCTTTCTCTAGTGCGATGGACGTTGAGAAAACGGCACCAATAATGCCACTCAGAGCCATAGCGATATAAAACAACGAAACAGAGAAGTTCTCGATACGTTTTGGCGCAACAGAAAGAATAAACGCCACAACTAAGCTACCCACAATAACTTCCGCGAAGGCTTGGAAGAAGTGAATAACAAAGAAGGTCTCAGGACGGATCAAGACATCTTCACCTACGTTCATTACCGCCATGGTTAAAATACCAAACGCGATTGCAGTAAAAATGAATGCGATACCAATCTTACTTGCTGTCGAGAACGCAATGCCTCGCTTCTCTAATGAAGAGAAAGTGTAAGAAATCACAGGGCCTGCGACAATACACCACAATGGGTTCATCGCCATTGATCCTTCTGGTGCAATTGGAATGAATCCAAACAAGTCACCACGCATTGTGTTGATGGTTACCATCGTCATAGATGTCATCATTTGTCCGTAGTAGACAAAGAAGCAAGTGGTTAACACTGTCATGATCAAGATGGTACCCATTTTCAGTGCGTTAGACTTACTGGTTTTAAACATCAAAGATATGAAGTACAGGATCGCTGCACCACCAATGCCGTATACGATATTTTGGCCGATATCCATGTTTGAAAACATGAAGAATACTAAGCCAACCATAGCGACTGAAAGCGTAATGAAGGCGCCCCAGTTGGCGATACTTACTGGCTTTTGGTCGAGCTGTGCGGCGACACCAACAAGTGGTTTTTTGAAAAATATAAGTGTAATTAGTGCTAACGTTGCCAGGACAGCAGAAAGAGAGAAGCTGCCATGGAAGCCTATCACTAAAACAAACATTGGGAATAGGTATTGGCCTAACAGTGCACCAATATTGTTCACAGAATAGTTAACAGGGTAGCCATTCTCGAAGTCTTCTTGAGAAGCAAAGGTGCGTTTATATAGGCTAGGGTATGATGGTGACATCAAACCGCGCCCATAACTTGCCAGTGCGAGACCAACCAAACTCATTGGAACGTTGGTTGTTGAAGAGCCCAGAACAAGCAGCACGTAGCCAATAATAAATGTGGCATATGCAATGGTTAATGAGCGGTAAGCACCTAAGAATTTGTCAGCAATAAAGCCGCCCGCAATGGCAAAAAGCGGACCAATTGAAGAGAAAGCCCCTACAACCATCATAGTGTCTGCTTCGCTATAGCCTAGATCCTCTAGGAAGAAGCGAGTCAAGATTATCATGACACCGTAGAAAGATAAGCCAAACATCATTTGGCAGAACATCATCGACTTGTTAAGCCTATTCCACATAGTTTTCTCTTGTGATTTGGTTCAAAGAAACAGAAAGGCGGACGATTATGTCAGAAAAAAAAATTGATGCACGAAGTTTCCCCACAATCCGGCAGGAGATTCTTCTGAATTGACAGGCAAACGTTTGCTGCGGGGAGGGCTAAAGGAAAAGATGCCAGACGTCTTGAATAGCAAGACGTTGTAAAGCGTAGGTTCTAAAAGTAAAGGATGGAAAGATCCATTGTGGTTCTAATTAATGAAAATTAAGCTCGTGGCTCACAAAGCTATTCACAAGGTGGTGCAAGATGAATTAGTGCTAGTCCTCCCAGCGATGTTTCTCGATATTTTCGGTTCATATCCTTGCCGGTTAAATACATGGTTTCAATGACTTTATCCAATGAAATTATTGATTTACTGGTTCTTTTAAGCGCCATTCTTGAAGCGTTTATCGCTTTAATTGCACCCATAGCATTTCGCTCAATACAGGGTACTTGAACTAGCCCGCCAATAGGGTCGCAGGTCATACCGAGTGAATGCTCCATCGCGATCTCTGCGGCTATGCATATTTGTTCATTGCTTCCGCCGCGCAATGAGGTTAACCCTGCTGCGGCCATCGATGAAGAGACACCAATTTCTCCTTGGCAACCCACTTCAGCGCCCGAAATGGAGGCGTTCATTTTGTACAAAATTCCAATAGCCCCCGCGACTGCGATGAAATCTTTCAACTGCTTAGTATCAAGCTGGCAAATAAATTGGTGGTAATACATCAAAACCGCAGGGATCACACCCGCCGCGCCATTGGTTGGCGAGGTAACCACCTGACCACCCGACGCGTTTTCTTCGCTTATCGCAAAAGCGAATAGATTAACCCAATCCATAACTGCCATTGGGTCTGTTTCTAGTTCATTGTTGGATTCAAGTTTTTTCTGCAAATTGGGTGCGCGGCGAGTAACATTCAAACCACCTTCTAGGATGCCCTCAGTGTCAAAGCCCCTCTGCATACAGAGTTGCATTACTTTCCAGATTTTATCGGTCTGCTGATCAATTTCACTCATCGATTGAAAGCAAATCTCATTACGTAGCACCAAGCCCGCGAGACTTAGCCCAGATTTATCGGCATCATCGAGTAGTTGCTCTGCACTGGAAAATGGAAATGGAACCTCGATTGAATCTTCGGATTTTCCATGCAGCAATTGTTGTTCTGTTGCGATGAAGCCCCCACCGATAGAGTAGTAGGTTTGTTCTAAAATTGGCTGCTCGTTGGCATCATAAGCGACGATAGACATGCCATTTTCATGCAATGGTAAATTAGTCTCGTGGAAAACAATATCGGTTTCATAGTTAAACGAAATTGAGTGGTGATCAGAAAGGCTCAGACAGTTTTGCTCAATAGCGTTATTCAAGGTCTCTTTGGCACTGCTTATTTTGATGGTATCTGGACGATTGCCAAGTAGACCGAGAATGGCAGCTCGATCAGTGTGGTGCCCTTTTCCTGTCAGTGACAATGAGCCATAGAGATTTACCTGAAGGCGTGCGACTTGATCAAGGATTTGGCTCTGAGACATTTCTTGAGAAAAATCAAAGCCAGCGAGCATAGGACCATTAGTATGAGAGCTGGAAGGTCCAACACCTATCTTAAAAATATCGAATATCGACAGCATCACGGTATCCTTGTGTCATAAACAAACAATCTCTTGTTAAACTATAGCTATAGTGAGGAACTTTGGGCAGTGACAGTAGATTTATTGATGAATAAAACAATAGGGAATGTGACTGAAGTCGTTGTTGTTCTGGGAAAGCGTTTGGTTAATAGTCATCTAACGGAGGAAGGTAGGTCAAGGATTGAAGTATTAGCTAAAGTATTACCTTCACTTGCTACCAGAAATCGAGTGATGATTTTTTGCGGAGGTAAGCTAGAAAATCAATATATATCTGAAGCTCAAGCGATGGTTGATTATCTAGATGAGCAATTCCTAGAAGATGCTGAATGTCTTATCGACAGTCAGATCTTGATCGAAGATCAATCGACTACGAGTGTGGAAAATTTCTCCAATGCTTGTTCTGAACTGATAAAAAGCAAATTGTGTGTGACTGATATTCCGGTCAATGTGAGATTAGTTTCCAATGAGTATCATATTGAACGCATCATCAAAATAGAACAATTGATGCCTGAGCAAGGTTTGCTAAATGGCTTAAAGAAAAACGCAGAAAAAGTTGGATTGATACTCAATGTATCACTCGATATTACGCAGCACATTACGGCAGCATATCCACACAAAACTCTGTGTGGTGAAGCATTTTTATTGGTTGATCAACTCACAATTTATCGGGTGTATTTAGAAGGAGTGGCGGGGGATGTATTCCGAAGATCTCTGAGTGAGGTAAGAGAGCAACCATACATGATTTCAGTGGTTGCTCTCGAGCAGTTACTTACAATGGAAATTGCACTGCAACACCTCAATACATTGCTTAGGCTGAGAGCTATTATCGAGCAAACCCCAGCCAGCATTTCGGTTCATCGGCTTATACCTTTGCTCGCTGAATTTAACCAACTGCTACTCGTACTAAATAGAGGCATCGACCCAGAAGGGGCTTAAGTCATGTTACTGCGAATTGTGCCTACTTTTTTTGATGGTTTTGGCGATAAAATTGCCATTGCTCGATACGCTCTCCATCCGGTAGCACACAGAAAGTGATGCGTTGAGAATCTTGCGACACGGTTTCCAATTTGCCATCTTGTTGGACGCAATAGACAGCGGCAGGATTTGACGCCATTTGATACTCGCTTTTTTTATAGGGGGAATCATCAGAGGCACAACCGACGAGTGTTGACCCAACAAGTACAGAGAGTGTGCCAGCAAATGTCATTGGTAATTTTGTCATTATCTATCTCCAGCAATACTTTACGGCTAAAGAATAGACGAGTTTTCAAAACACTGCTTAAATTGGCATCACTCGGTTACGTCCCAGTTGTTTTGCTTCATACAATAGTTGATCTGTGCGTTCAATAACGGACTCTGCGCTTTCACCTTCTTCACGTTCTGTCACACCAAATGAAGCGGTAATATTGCCAACTTGCTTACCACTTCGACGATCTTTGATTGAAAGCTTTTCTATTGCACGTCGCAGGCTTTCAGCGAATTGACGCGCTACTCGTAGGTTACGGTTTGGCACCACGAGCGCAAATTCTTCGCCACCAAAGCGATAAGCGGTGATGCCATCTCGGCAACTGCTTTGTAGGCGTCTGGCAAGTCCACGAATGACAGAGTCTCCGAAAAGATGCCCGTAGTTGTCGTTGTAATTTTTGAAATGGTCAATATCTGCGAGAATCAAGCAGAAATTTTGTTCACTTTGACAAAGAGTATGAATGTCGTTATCAAATGAACGACGATTGTATAAGCCAGATAATCCGTCAAACAATGCCTCACGTTGAACTTCAGCTAATTGATTTTTTAAACGGCTTATTTCACTGCTAGCGGTAGAGAGTTGGCTAGAAAGAAAGCTAGTGGAATGGCGAATATCGCGAGATTCAGAGACAAGTTGACGAATTACTGCCATCACTTCATCAAGTGACATGCTTTCATCTTCAACTCTTTCTAAGTTCTTAAAGCTTTTGTCGATCATCTCAGAAAATTGTGACGTATCACTGAGTGTGTCACTCATTGAACTAGCGACTTCAGTTACTAGAATTTCAATGTTTGCGCGCAGATCACTTAGCTTGGTTTCAGTTTGTGAGGCAACGTATTTATGATAGAGCTGATCGCCAGTGGTTGGAGGGCAAATACCATAACTTTCAATCACGCCTTCAAGTTCATGATTGAGGTTTGGAATAGAATTGTCGACATACGTGTACCATAGCGCATAGTTGGCTGGTGTCGCAGCGACATGATTCTTCATCATTAAAGGGACCGCTTTTTTCAAGTTAGCGGTCGACTTTTTAAAAACGTCTTCTGTCATTTTACTGTGTCAATCTTTATAAATGCAGGTATGAAGTCATGGCATCAGTAAATCTGCATGGGTTAAGTAAACTTGGTATTTGTTATTGTGGCTAACACCGAGGCTAGAACTAGTGAACTAACAGTAAACAATCACAATGACTAGGTACAGAGGAGACTCATCCAACATGCCTATATTTGTGATTGAAACCGCTGTTACATACGCTCATAGTTGCAAACTAGTCATTCATGACTTCTTTTTCTTTGGCAATTTTGTCCGCTCCGCGCAGCATTGCTTTGATGAGATCACCGGCGTTGAATTTTTCTAAAGCCTCATGCGCACCTACTTGATTTGCTCGATTGACACAAATCTCACTCGATAAAGATGTGTGCAGAATGATATAAGCATGACGAAGTTCAGGATCACTTTGAGTTTCAAAAGCGAGTTCATAACCATCTAACCCCGGCATTTCGATATCACTAACTAACAAGTCGATTCCTTTACCTTGTGAGGCGCCTTCACGCATACAATCAAGGGCTTCATCGCCATTGGTGCAGATTTGGTAAGGAATGTTGATACTATCAAGTGCATTCGCTAGCTGCCTGCGGGCAATAGTTGAATCATCGACTAAAAGGATATTGAGCGCTTTTAGCCTTTCCCTTTGGACATCGGTTAAAATAGGAATACGTGCAGATTCCGATAATGGATATATTTTTGATAGTAATAGCTCAACATCGAGCATTTGTACTATTTGCTCGTCGTAGCGAGTAATACCGGTGACAAAGACATTGCTTCCCGCCGTTGTAGGGGACGGCTCTATATTTCGCCAATCACAGTCAATGATTTTCTCGATACTGCGAACCATAAAGGCCACCACGGTGCGCAAGCAATCTGTAACGATTAGAAAGCAGGAGGAGTATTCTTCCGGTTGTATCGGGCGAAAGCCTATCGCCGCTGGCATATCGATCACGGGAACATTGAAATCTCGTATCGTTACTGTACCAACAACATGATGGTGCGAATATGGGATTTGGGTCATAGGCAAGTAGGGTACTATTTCACGAACCTTCAATGTTCCTATCGCAAATAATTGCTGATTTGTCGTTAGGTTAAACATCAACATACCTTGTGACTGGTTCGCTTTACTTTTTACTGCCATCAATCTTTCCCAAATTTGATACTTGTAGTCACATGTTAGTGCAAATACTTGATTTTTCGTTGAAATAGATCAGAGATTGGCTAATCAGTGTAATTTCGATCTGATAATGGTGAAAAGGTATGATGAAGATCGCAGAAATGTTGGTTACAATCGTCACCATTAAGAAATTAGCAATTGTAAGAAAATCATGGCAAATACAGCGGCAGCTATACATATTTTGGTAAAGCATAAAGAGCAAGCAGAAGATATTATTGCTCAACTTAAGAAAGGCGCGAAGTTTCAAGCGTTAGCTAAGAAGTACTCGACTTGCCCATCAGGTAAGCGCGGCGGTGATCTCGGTGAATTCCGACGCGGCCAAATGGTCCCTCAGTTTGATAAGGTTTGTTTTTCTGGGGAAGTGCTGGTCCCGCACCTAGTGAAGACAAAATTCGGTTGGCATGTCGTGAAGGTGTTATACAGAACCTAGTTCAGCGGCATATTCCAGTGTGAGAATTTAATAATTGGCTGGTATTAGGGTTTAGCGATCGTAAGGTGCTAACCCCTGATTTGTTGTTTGATAAAAATAAGGAGTTTGCTGTTGCACTGTCAGCGCGCTGCGGTTAAATATCGGCTATTGTCAGTTTGTACCCATATCGCATTATCCCTAATAAGCTCCCCCCCTCTTTCTTGTCCAGATGTCATAGATGTAACACGGTAGTATCTATGCGACGTATTTTATAGAACGCCTCTACTTTAATATTGTTAATCATATCATTTTCAACAAGTGATGAGTCCGATCCTAGAGTCTTCATAGCACCTTATTAAAGCATTCGTATTTTACTTTTAATGCCATATCGTCGTCGATTATTGACGAAATCATGGCGCGCATTGCTGCGTCCATCATAATTCTCTGGATTTATTACTATTGTTGAAAATAGCTGAAAATTGTAACTTTGGTTAGTAGAGCATAGTGATATCGGTAATAGCTGAGTAGATAAGTCAATGTTAATTATGATTAATTACTTTAAAGGATTTATGCTATGCGAAGCCGTTTTTTGTGGAGGCGATGGGAGCTAATAGTCGTTTTCATTACCATATTACTGACGGGGTTTCCTGTTTTAGCCACAACGCCCAAACACCTCGGGATTGCTCTTCAATTCCAAGACCAGATTGTAGCTGGTCACGAGATAGACATTGATCTGTCTCTTTCTCCTTATTCCAAAGCCGATCAGTTCTATGTTGAAATCACTTCATCAGGGGTATTGAATGTCAATCTAAAACAACTGCTCACTGATGGAGAAAGAACGCTCTCTTTTGTGTCTGAGAGCAATCAAAATACGACTTCAGGTCTGCTGCATGTGGCTGTGACTGGCATTGCCTATGGTGGTACTGAGCTCTATCAAAGCCATTCTTACCTTTATGCTGAGCAAGTAGCAGGGCAGATTTTTCTGAACAGTGCGAGTCCTTTATATGCAAAATTGGCTGCGCAAGAGTCGTCAATTTTGCTGCGTAAAACTGGGAAACCATCATCATTATTTGAAGCTGTAGCAAGCGAGAGTAATGAGGTACTTGAAGCTAGTAAGCCAAGAGTCGCCGAACAGATGGTTGAAAAAGCATTCCCCACCGTCGTAGCAAACACTACTCTCAAGCCAGTGGCAATGACAGTGCAAGGCAGAGCCATTTGGACGGACCGCAATGGTGGTACACATGCATTACCGGGAGCAACCGTCGAAATTTATGATGATGAAGGCGGTGCAGATCAACTGTTGTCTACCACAATGACTGATGCGACTGGTAATTACTCGGCTGCAATTAATCACGATGATGCTATTGAAGGTCCAGATGTATACGTGCGCATTCTTACTCGTTCAACAGTTGCAGATGTTATGGCGGATAGTGCATTGGCAAGCACCTACTATATGCAGTCAAGTGTGCACGAGGATCAAGCGAATGGCAGCTCTTTAACGGTCAACTTAACAGCAGGTAACGGTGACACCGCAGGGCAAGCGTTCAGTGTTCACCATGCGTTGGTTGCTGGTGGTGCTTATATTTCGTTATTAAATGGTTCGGCACCAGCGCAGGTAATTACTCGATTTCCAACCACAGAATCTACCTCTCTATTCAATGGTTCTGAATTGCATATTTTGCAATTGGATCGTTGGGATTGGGATGTGACTTTACATGAGTACGGACACTATCTGATGGATGCGTATGATTTTGAGAATAATCCAGGGGGACCTCATAGCAGCGGTACAAACCTTTCACAAACCACTGGAAGTAAAGACCTAGGGGTTCGATTGGCGTGGGGAGAAGGTTGGCCAACCTTTTACGCTGTATCTGGTTTACGACAAATGGGATTTGCTGCTCTGGGTATACCGAATGTAGGAGATATGGTTTACCAAGATACAGAGGATACATCGATTTATGATCATCTAGAAAAGGATGTTGGTGTTGGCGAAGATGATGAGTTGTCTGTCATGGCGACCCTTTGGGATTTGGTAGACACTGGAAATGATGGTGAGGATATTAGTATTGCTCCAACGGAATTGTTCCGTAAAGTGAAATCCGCTCAAGCCGTTAAAATGGGTGATGTGTGGGATGCGCTCACAAGCAGTTCAAGCAATGCAGAAAAAGCGAAGTTCGGCAAACTATTTGGTATTCATAAAATATCTCCTCAACAACTGACACCGAGTGATCGAGTTAGTTGGGATGACAACCCTCATTTTTCTTGGAGGAAAAATGGTGCGGGGGCGACTAACCCATTAAACAACAACTATGTTCGCTTTTTTGATAGTGATTTTACTACGGAAACTCACAGTGTTGCAGTGGGAGATGCGGGTACCTACTCGCCATCGGCAGCGGATATTGCCGCAGCAACTAGCTCCGGTTCATTAGTTCATTGGGTGGTAACCGGTAGTAGCGACAAAACGCCAGCGACACCGAGCAGCCGGACTGAATATTGGAGTGATGCTCGAGTGATAGATGGAGCTCCTGTCGTTTTTGTTATTGACGATACGGGATCGATGTATGAGGAAATCAATGGTGTTAGCCAAGCGCTTTCCATGTACATCTCTAACTTAGAAAGCTCTTTGGGTGGAGGTGAAGAAGCGCCCACGATCCACTTGTTGACCTTTAAAGATTCAGTAACTCATCGTTTGACTACTAATGATTTAAGTGCGATGCGTACTGCGGTAGAGGGTTTAACGGCCTCTGGTGGTGGTGATTGCCCAGAAGCAAGTGCACAGGGGTTATTAGAAGCAAGTAAGCTGGTTTCTGATGGGGGGACGATACTATTGGCAACCGATGCTTCGTCTCAACCAGGTGTGAGTATTCGGAGCGTTATTTCCGATCTGCGTAGTCGCGGAGTTACCGTTAATACGATACTTTCAGGCGACTGTGAGTCATCGTCCTTTAAAGCAAGTGACAATGTAGATAGGCAAGATAAATCAAGCGTTAGTAGCTTAGATTCTGTGGCGGATGGTTCGTTAGACGCTCTCAGTGTTTCTGAGTCATTTGATTTTGTCGGGGATGATATTAATTCCGCTACCGATATCCTTGTGGGTTCACCTGTGGTGGGTACCATTGAAGAATACCCTGACTTAGATTTCTTTAAGGTGACGCTTGAGGCAGGAGTTGAATACGCTATTTCGCTTCAGAATATCGCCGGAGACGGTGGGTTCGTTACGATGCACGTTTTGAATGAAGCTGGAGAAGAACAGTTGGTTCAGCGTGGGGAGTATTCTTATCGTTATATTGAAACATCTGGCGATGCGGTCTTGGTTAATTCATTTACTGCAAGTACAACAGCAGACCATTTCTTACGTCTCGGTGGTAGCGCGATTGGTGGTCAATACCGTGTTCATATCACTAGCGATGCCTACGCGTTATTGGCAGGCAGTTCTGTGCAACTATTTTCGGTGGTGTCTGCGGAAACTGGCGGCGCATTTGCCAAGCTCGATGAAATAAATAGTGGTGATGACAGCGAGTTTGTCAGCACGATTTTTAATATTTTACGTTCATCTACTGAACCTGCGGTGGTTTCTACTAGTATTAGCACGATTCCTCGTGGTGCTCGCGCAACTATTTTCTTAACGGGCTTGAACACAAACTGGGATCGCAGTACGACGCTAGCGTTAAAGAATACGGATGGATCAGATCCGCAAGGATTAACCGTAGCGGATGTGGTTGTTGAGTCACCCACGTTACTATCGTTTTCGATTGAAGTGACGGATAGCGCTGAACTATCAAGGCTAGACATCAAAACAGAGACGCAGGTAGGAGCAGAGGTCGAACAGGCTGATGGTATTTCCATTATTGCGGTAGGCGAGGCGACTAATATTTCAACCGTTCTTAGTGTTACGCCGACGCGCTTGCAACAAGGTCAGTCAGCGACATTAAAGGTGCAAGCAATCAATACGACTTTTACTCCGACTACGGTTATGAGTTTAGGTAATGGTGTTGCTGTTGAGGATGTCAATTTAATCAGTGAGACAGAAGCGAATTTAGAGGTGACTGTGGGTACCGATGCTGAGATTGGTTTCCGCAATTTTTCGACAGGTACAGACTCACTGCGTGATGCGTTATTAATTGGACCGGAAAGCACGGTACCAACGTTAAGTACCTTAGATCCGAATAGAGTACGACAGAGCGACAGCGTCGATATTATGGTTACTGGAGAAACCACAAATTTTGTCAATGGAATTACGACAGCGTCGTTTGGAGACAGCATCACGGTTAATCATATTACCGTGAATTCGCTGACGGAAGCCGTGATAAATATCACTATAGATGCAGGTGCTGAAGTTGGGTTCCGTAACGTTACATTAATGACGAATGCTGAAACTGCGACATTACTAAATGGTTTATACGTAAATTCTATGAGCTCAACGACCGTGCCCAATGTGGTGGGTATGACGAGAGCGGATGCCACTGCGGAAATTGAAGCGCTAGGCTTTGTTGTCGGCAGTATCTCCGAGGCAAATAGTGAAACGGTAGCGGCGGGCGTTGTGATGAGTCAGTCGATTGCCGCTGGTTCTGCGGTCAATGCTGGCTCAGCAGTTAATCTCGAGGTGTCTCTTGGGCGTGGAGATGAATCGGGCGGCGGAAGTATCGATCTTGTTTGGTTGTTGATGTTTGCCACGAGTATTTGGTGGCGCCGTAAGGGTAAGTGAACGAATGCGTATACTTAGTTGTCTATTCACCGCGTTTTTACTGGGAGCCTGTAATGATCAGGCTTCCGAGATGGGACATTCTATTTTCCTAGAATACCAAATAGTTGGTGGAAAAAGTGGTGCATTGGTGGAGACGACCACATTGAACTGTACGTCGAATACTTTGTCGTTGATGAGGCGCAGTCAGAAAGGGGACTTGCTGATAGAGCATCATGCTGAACTTGATAGCAACCAGTGTAAACAAGTGCGTTCTTTTGCTGAAAATGTGTGTCAGGATTTTTCTGGAGTAGAAAAGGGCGTATATGATGCCGCTTCTTATCGATTGACGTGCAATTTGAATGAAGAGGTTAGGCATATGCAATGGCAGGGTAGCTGGAGCAAATCTCCTAAGGGTTTACGAGACTTTCACGAATATACTAGGCAACTGCTTAGCAAGGCGTTAGGCGAAGAGTTGTTTTATCCTTAATCAAATAACCATTTGTTTATAAAGGGAAAGGTCAAGCTTAGATTGACCTTTCCCTTTAATTCAATTTATCAAACTAACAGCAAGATAACGACTGTAAGTAACAAAACCTAGTTATCTACACGCTATATAGACATTGTTCACCTTCTGGGCGCGTTTTGAAGCGTCGATGTAACCACATATATTGACTTGGTGCTGCCATAATTGAAGTTTCTATCACGCGGTTAGTATAAACCGCCGCGAGATGTTCGCATTCTTTAGGGTAATCATCTAAATAAGGGTGAATCGTCAATGTGTAGTGATCATTGCTGTCTCGAACCATAGTAAATGGTACAACAACGCAGTCTGACGCGTTTACCAATAAACTTGTACCCGTCGTTGTGCACGCGTTTTGAACTGCGAACAGTGGCGCAAAGGTTGAGCGGCGGCGGCCATAGTCATGATCCGGAGCATACCAAACTCGCCCTCCCGTTTTTAACGCATGAATCATCCCTTTAACGTCTCTTCTATCAATCAAAGTACGGTTAGAGCGTGAACGGCCGTTATACTGAAAGTAGTCATAACATGCGTTACTGTTAGGCCGGTAAACACCAGTGCCCGATTTTTTAATGCCGAATGCACGTGCTCCTAACTCTAAGTTCATGGAATGAACAGCGAGCATTAATGCGCCTCTACCTAACTTTTCTAATTCATCAAGCTGTTCCATGCCGACAATTGTCACGTGTTTGTTAACGCGTTTATCCGACCAGAACCAAGCCATTGCGGTTTCAAATAGCGCAATACCAGTGTTTTCGATGTTCTCTACGGTTAAACGATTTTTCTCTTGTTCGCTCATCTTAGGGAAGCACAAGTCGAGGTTTCTACGGATAGTATTGGTGCGTTTTGTCATTCCCCCTAACACAAGTCGACCGATACGCTTACCGAGCATAATTTGTGTTTTAAATGGTAGGGTGCTTAGAGCGTACATAAGCGCGATTAAAAGCAGAGTTCCCCAATATTTTGGAAGGAGAAATTGCCATTTAAAGACCGAAGAAGTATTTTTCATTTGTCGTATAACTGGTTAGGGGTGGCGCGAGTCTATAGCCATATGCAAGATAGGACAAATTAAAAAAGTGATATTCGTCACATTTAATTTAAAGTGCATGATTTTATTGGATTATTTTTAAGTGATAAAAGTCCTATATCAATAAAAATTGGGCGAAAATGATGTAAGCCCATTATTATTCCAAGTGCGGATTGACGTGTTGGTGTCACTTTTGCTCAGCATAATATGCAGCAATATCTTTCAGATCTTGCTGATTTAATGCGCTTAGCTGCACTGCCATCATCTGTGCCATTGGGGTTGTACGTGCGCCTTGTTGATAGTCAATCATAGCTTGGTAAAGGTATTCGGCATTCTGACCGTTTAAGTTAGGGTAACTTGGGTTGTCTGCTTTTCCTGTTGAACCATGACAAAAAACACAGCTCGGGGATTTGATTTTACCGAGTTTGGCATCACCAAACGGTTCAGCATGGATAAATGGACTAATGGCTAGCAGTGAAATTAGAAGTAGTTTGCGCATGGCTTTGCTTTTGCTTATATAGCGTTGAGTTTTTATATACATAAATAATAAAGCTTCCCGTAGGGGGAAGCTCAATAGCCATACGCACTAAGTGCCGAGTTATTAGACGTATCTTGCTACTTTGTCTAATAGAGTTTCGATATCTTGCGCTGAAATGTCTTTATGCGTAACAAAACGAATTGGGTTGCCAGCCGTTGCCGTGATGCCATCTTCAGCCAACTGTGCTACCAATGCTTTAACATCAATGGCGGTATCAATTTTCGCAAATACGATGTTGGTATGAATAAACTCTGGGTCAACTGAGAAACCCTTAATTTGGCTTAAACCTTGCGCCAAACGTTTCGCGTTACTGTGATCTTGCTTAAGTTGATCAACTTGTTCGGTTAACGCAAGTTTACCCGCCGCAGCAAGAATACCGGCTTGGCGCATACCACCGCCGACCATCTTTCTTAAGCGACGCGCTTTTGCAATATACTCTTTGCTGCCCAAAAGTAACGAGCCAACAGGCGCGGCAAGACCTTTTGATAAACACACGGTCATAGAGTCAAAGTATTGAGCGATCTCTTTGACATCAACGTCTAACGCAACCGCAGCATTGTATACACGAGCACCGTCTAGATGAAGAGAAAGCCCATTTTGGTCAACAAATTCACGCGCTTTTGCAAGGTAAGTTAAAGGCAGTACTTTACCATTGATGGTGTTTTCAAGGCTCAATAGGCGAGTACGTGCAAAATGGCAATCATTTGGTTTGATAGCGGCTTGTAACTTAGCAAAGTCCAATGTGCCATCAGGATTGTTTTCAACTGGTTGAGGCTGAATAGAGCCTAACACTGCGGCACCGCCAGCTTCGTAACGGTAGTTATGCGCTTGCTGACCACATAAATACTCGTCGCCACGCTCACAATGCGCCATAAGACCAAGAAGGTTAGCTTGTGTACCTGAAGTGGTGAACAGTGCAGCTTCAAAGCCATGTCTCTCTGCTGCCCATTGCTCTAATTCATTAACTGTCGGGTCATCCCCATAAACATCATCACCAACAGGTGCTACTGCCATTGCTTTGCGCATGGTTTCGGTTGGTTTAGTAACTGTATCAGAACGAAAATCCATCATTATTCCTACTTATATCCCGAGCTAAAGCTATAGATAACCACACAGCTTTGCTTTGCTTAAACAAGCAATGCTCTTGGCATCACTGATGCTGCCATTAATGATCATTTGTTCGACTTCGGCAAGAGATATGTGTAGCACTTCTATCACTTCATCATCGTCGCATTGATATCGGGACGTTTTATTGAGTTTTTTAGCAACGAAGAGATATTGTATTTCATCACAAAACCCAGCCAGTGGCGTCACTTGACCAAGTGGATAGATCTCTTTTGCGCTATAACCGGTTTCTTCTTCAAGCTCACGGGCTGCACAGATTTCAATCGGTTCGTCATGTTCCAAAGTACCTGCGGGTAATTCAAGCAACCACTTTTTAAGTGAAGGTCTGTATTGATTAATCAATACGATATGGCCATCTTCGTCAATCGGTAAGATCACCGCCGCACCAGGGTGGGCAATTGTTGTGTGAGTGATTTTTTTACCGTTCGGTAATTCAATGTTCTCTTCAATTAGAGAGATGCGCTTCCATGTGTGGATCACTTTTTTTTCTATCACTGAGCTCTTGCTGCCATGAGTGTTAAAAGAAACTGTCGCTACATTAACCAGTTATTGATTGGAATGAAAGCCGACTGAAAGTAAGTGACCAAAGCTCTCTTCTAATGAGTTGCGGTGCATATCACAAATTGTAAACAAAGATTTCGAATGGTTTCAAAAATATACGATCTGTTATAAAGAGTTGCTCTATAAGTTATTTACGTATATAACAAAATAGTAACAAATAATTAACTATTAATTAAAACTGCCTGTTCCCAAGGAGTAATGAGTTGACGATACTGTCTCAAGCGAGCTACTCAAACAGAGCTCTACTATCAGAGCGTATAAATAAACTGGCGAAAGCACTATCAGATGGTGTGTATGAAAGAGAAGACACCATTAGAATGTGTCTCTTAGCCGCGCTGGCCGGTGAAAGTGTGTTTTTGTTAGGACCACCGGGTATTGCAAAAAGTCTCATTGCCAAACGACTTATCCAAGCTTTTGACAACTCATCCTATTTCGAATACTTAATGACACGCTTTTCAACGCCAGAGGAGGTTTTTGGTCCACTAAGCATCCAAGAGCTTAAAGATAATGGACGTTATGTGAGGTTAACCGCAGGATATTTACCCACCGCGCAAGTTGTCTTCCTTGATGAAATTTGGAAAGCCGGCCCTGCCATATTGAATACGCTACTGACCGTTGTTAATGAAAAAACTTTTAAAAATGGTAGCGATATTGAGCAAGTGCCAATGCGATTACTGGTATCGGCATCCAATGAGTTACCGGATAAAGACAGTGGGTTAGATGCCTTGTATGACCGCATGTTAGTGCGAATTTTTATAAACCGAATCCAAGATAAAAACAACTTCAAATCCATGCTCACCGTTGGCACTCCTCAAGAAGCTCAAATCCCACCAGAGCTTGCCATTACCGATCAAGAATACCACCTCTGGCAGAAAGAACTCGACGAACTAACCCTAACTGATGATGTATTCGAAAAGCTCTACCAGCTTAAATTCTTATTGGAACAAAAAGCCGAGCAAGCCGGAGTAGAGTTCGCTCAGTCTGACATGTATGTATCTGATCGACGTTGGAAGAAGGCGGTTAAGCTGCTCAAAGCGAGTGCATATTTTAATGGTCGAGATTCAATCAACCCACTTGATTTGTTGTTGTTACGCGACTGTTTATGGAATAGCGCTGAGTCGCGCGAAATTGTGTGGCAGGTGATCAAAGAATTTGCTCTGAACCTGGCATTTGATCAACAAGAAGTAGAACAACAAATCTCTTTTTGTCGTGAAGAGCTTGTCGATGTGCAAGAAGCACTTGAAGCGAAGTTTGCAATGTTGCTCTCTATGGAGTCGACCACTGGCTTAATTAAAAAGAGCGTTCATCACTATGACTTATCAAATGTGAAATCTTACCGAGTAGGTAATGCGAGCGATTTGATCAAGTTAGTACTCTTACAAAGCAACATGTCGGTGTCTGAATCGGAGAAAGGTGATAGTCGTTGGGTGTTTGTGCCTAAAAACGAGCTCGAGCGGGTGATTAAAGAGGGAAGCGGAGATGTGTATGGTTACGTTAACCAAAATACCAATTTATGTAGGCTGCGATTCGAAATGGATGGCGCTGATAATCTCGTGATCAAAGACATTGCTAATCGTGCAGTCTTAGTGACGGTGGTAACCAAACTTGGTCTTGATGAAGAGCTGTATCAAGAATGGTTAACTAAAGCCGAGCAAGCGCTTAGTCAGCTTAAAAATGCTGAATTTCATTTGCGCAAAGTGAAATCAAATTTCCATGGTGCATTACCACATGGGTTTATCGACCCTGATCTACCACGGGTTATGGAGTCAGGTCTGCAGGCATTACAGCATCAACTTGATGCCACTAAAGTTGAGTGTGAACGTACGGTGTTTCGCTTTAGAAACCTTGATCAATTCTTCTCCTAGGAGGTTACTATGTTAGGAGCAGACGGTCTCAACCTCGCACTTATGATTGCCGATTCGGGGATTATTGATAGCGCCGTTAATGATTTAATGGCTCGAACGCAAGTCATGGTCATGGCTGAAAATCGAGGTATTAAGTCATCAGTAAAAAACCACTTAGTTAAATGGCGTGGTAGCGTGAAGAAACGCATTACGAAAGTATGTGAAACTGAGCGCTTTCAGCAGGAATTGGCACTCTATCAAGAAGTCATTCATTGGGATGAAGCGAAGTTTTTCCAAAATGCACCTGAAGTCGTTAAAAAGTTAGAATGGCACAGCGCTTTTTATCTAGAAGCTCGTCGCTTACTAGAGAAAAATAAAGGTTTAACCAACCCCATGTTTCCTCATTACTTTTGTGACCAGTGGTATAAAAGCCTTTCAGACGCTATCCGACAAGCCCAGTTAACCGAACTTAAAGCCAACAAAGAGAAAGTACTTAAAGACCTTTATCAGCGTATGGAAACCATGAAAAACATGGAGAAAGTGACGCAAGAAGGTGATGAAAGCAGTGTGGGTCGTCTATGGGATATGGCTTCGGCCAAATTGACCAAAACTGATCTTACCGTAATGAAGCGTCACGCTGAATTTTTGAAGAAGAACAAAACGTTACAACAAATTGCGGAGCAACTTGGGCGGATGGCGAGTGAAGTTAATGACCCTGAACTCAATCGTACACCCAATGAAGAATTGCAAGTTGTTGAAGAAACCTCTGACGAAGCGACGGATGATATTGTTGGTGTGCACGAGGGAGACGATCTCAATAAGTTGCTACCTAATGAAACTATGTTTCTCGCATATCCTGAGTTGGAGGTAGTTTTTTACAAGCATTTGGTTGATAAGCGCTTGATGAACTACAAGACACAGGGCAAATCTCGTACCGTGCGTAAAGTCCGAGCACAAAAGAACGATCACAGTAAGGCGGAGATCGAAAAAGGACCGTTTGTTGTTTGTATCGACGCATCGGGCTCTATGAGCGGTTTTCCTGAGCAATGCGCGAAAGCGATGGCTTATGCATTGATGCAGATGGCGCTCGCGGAAGATAGAGATTGTTATGTGATGCTGTTTTCGACACAAGTCATCACCTATCAGCTTACCAAGCAAGATGGTTTAAGAGAGGCGAGTGATTTCCTTAGTTATAGTTTTCACGGTGGTACAGACTTAGAACCAGTATTGGCTCAAACTATTGATTTGATGAAAAGCGATCGATATAAAAATGCCGATATGGTGGTGATTTCAGATTTTATTGCCCCTGCGCCCGTGGAAGATATTCAACAACAAGTGCTTGATTTGAGAAAATGCTCTAATCGATTCCATGCCATTTCTCTTTCAAAGTACGGCAACCCAGATTTACTCGGTATGTTTGATCATAGTTGGGCTTACCATCCTAATTTGGTAGGGCGTTTAATTCGCAAATGGTAAGCCGCGATTTTAGCGGCTCTATTTATACCCAAGTGACTTCAAGATGCAGGATTCAGAGTCTTGTCACTGGTACCAGTTCAAGGAAAATAACGACGCGGAATAGCCATCTATTTCCTAGTTATTTGATGCAAAAATGGTTGCAGTGACAGACTCCCGAAGGGCGAGTTTGTTAGGTTCGCAGACTGCGTTGTCGATTCTTAATTTAGATCGACTAGATTTTCAAATCAACGCCTTGCCTACAAACCTAACAACTCTCGCTGAACTAAGCATCTTGAGGTTACTTGGGTATATTATTGTTCGCGTTCATTGAAGTGATAAGTTGCGGTAATAGTGCCATCACGATCATACCAATCATTAAGCTATACTGCCAAAGGGTGTAGCTTTCGCCTACTAGCAACACCCCAAGGACGATCCCGGCAATAGGGTTAGCAATACCGCCAAATGTAAATTCGACCACACTCATTCGTTGCAATAGCCAGACGTATAATCCATAACCTAATATGGTATTAAGCAGCACCAGCCAAAGCATACCGCCGATATTGGTTAGATCGACGTGACTGATAGCAGAGATATACTGCTCAGGGCTGAAGAGAGCGTGGACGAAGGCAGCAATAGCCAAAATTGAGCCACCCAAAATTAGCTGCCAAGTGAGCACTTGCCACCAATGCATGGTTACGCCCAATCGTTTTGTCACATCACTACCAAGGATTATGCAGCAGATAGCCGAGAGCAAGGCGAGTAATCCGATCGGTTTAAGTGACAGTTCGCTTGGGTCAAATAGCAGCCAAGCTAGAACAATTAAAAACGCGCCACACACCATTTGAGTTCGGCTTGCTATACGACGATAGAATATTCCATGATAAAGCATGGCGAATACAGGCATAGACATCATGCCCACTCCTGCAATTGCAGAAGGGAGTGTCAATGCGACCACAAACAGCAGTGCGAAGAACACACCGATGTTAACAGAACCTAAAAGGGCAAGTTGACGCCATTGTTTGCCTTTGGGCCACATAGGCTTAACCAGCAGCAAAAACAGCCCTGCGGGGAGTGCGCGTAAAGCGCCAAGCAAAAGCGGCGGCCAATCGGGTAGTGTGAATTGAGTCACTGCATAAGTGGTTCCCCAAAAAAACGCGGGGATCATGGCATAGAAAACAGACATAATTATATCTTTACGTAAAGATAAGTAGGCGTAAATTTACAAGTTTGCTTACTTTAAGTAAAGTATCTTTACTTAAAGATATCGTGAATTGTGGAATGGATGTAATCGAAAGAGCCATCGAGCAGTGGCATTGTGAAGTACCAGGTTTGAATACTGAGCCTCTGGCGATCATCGGCAGAATACTACGTATCAGTAAGCATTTAGAGAGTGAGATGGCCCGCCTGCACAAATTGTATGAACTAAAGCCGGGAGAGTTTGATGTGCTGGTGTCGCTGTTTCGTAGTGGAGCGCCTCATGCATTAACCCCGAGCGACCTAATTGATGCGATGATCCTGACATCAGGAGCGATGACCAACCGCCTCGATAAACTTGAACACAAGAGTTTGATAGTCCGAATCCACAGTGAAATTGATCGAAGAAGCGTAAAAGTGCAATTGACTGAATCGGGGTATCACTTGATTAATAATATTTTGCGTGAGCATATTGCTTTACAGGAAAACCTGATCGCACAGATCAACCCTTCTGAACGACCTGAACTCAATCAGTTGCTCACTACTTGGTTATCTCAATTTGAATAAAGGACGCAATGATGACGAACAACGAACTAGCAAAGTATCTGGATGAGTTTTTAGGTGCTGAATCCGATTACCCATTCGGACCTGACGCACTGGTCTACAAAGTCAAAGGAAAGATGTTTGCAATTTTGGCTTGTCGCGAAGGGCGTGAGTACGTCACTCTCAAAGCAAAACCAGAAGATGGTGAGGTGCTCGCTTCTCAATTCGCTGACATTACACCGGGTTACCATACCAATAAACGCCATTGGATTACGGTTTATTACCCGGGGGATGTTGAAGATGGTTTTGTTCAAGACTTATGCGGTCGTTCGTATGAGTTGGTGATTAAAGGGTTAAAGAAGCTTGAGCGTGTATCACTAGGCTACGATTGAGTTCGTCCTTCCACCAACGAAGCATTAGCGTAAAAATGGCCAATTGGATCAATTTATCATCCATCTGCGTTAATAATCAGCAAACAAACTGTGAATTATGATTTTTGTTTGACTCTAGTTCGATAATCCGTAAAGTGTGCCTCGGACGCAACGGTGGGTAACTTAAGCGTTTCAACTAAGGCGCCTTGGCAGAGTGGCTATGCAGCGGATTGCAAATCCGTGGACCTCGGTTCGACTCCGGGAGGCGCCTCCATTTCTCTTTAAGAGAATGGCGATATTTGCTCAATAGCATCGCTTCAAATTATTAACAAAATGGACTACTTAGAGTCGATTTTGCAGATGGTGTCTCCATCACAAATTTAGATTTGTGTGCCCTGGTGGTGGAATTGGTAGACACAAGGGATTTAAAATCCCTCGGCGTTCGCGCTGTGCCGGTTCAAGTCCGGCCCGGGGCACCATCTAACCTTATTGTTACAAAAATATTTATGGCGCCTTGGCAGAGTGGCTATGCAGCGGATTGCAAATCCGTGGACCTCGGTTCGACTCCGGGAGGCGCCTCCATATTTTAAGCCCCGATCTCCATGGTCGGGGCTTTCTCATTTCTAGTGCCACTAATAAAGGGATGTTTCCACAACGTCTTCTTTGGTTTGACCATTCTCGATTTGATAGTTGATAAACTCAGCACGGCGGCTATGTAGCGTATAAATTTGGCTCATCTTCCCGCTATTAAGTAGATACTAGCAGTATTGTTTGAACGTTACACGTTGGTAGGCTTCTATTCTTTAATTACGATTAGAGCTTGAGAAAAATCCATAAAAAAATCCAAGTGCATTATATACACTTGGATTTTGCAGATCTGACTGTTTTTTATTCAATAACAATAAGTTAAACGTTTATAGCAGGATGATGTTGTTAGCTTCACACTCTTCGATCATCGTATCCGGCCAGATCGACGATTGTACTTCACCGATATGGGCTTTTTGTAAGAAGAACATACAAATACGGGATTGACCGATACCACCGCCAATCGTGTAAGGCAGTGATTTATTTAATACCGAGCTATGGAAGGGGAGCGATGCACGATCTTCACAGCCAGATATGCCTAGCTGTGCTTTCAGGCTGTCTTCACATACACGAATACCCATCGAAGAGAGTTCAAGACCACTACCTAGTACTGGGTTCCAGAATAACAGGTCACCATTGAGGTTCCAGTCATCATAATCTGGGGCACGGCCATCGTGTTTTTCCCCGTTTGATAGTGGGTGCCCTATGTTGCGAATAAAGACCGCCCCATATTCTTCACAGATTGCATTCTCGCGTTCTTTAGGGGTCAGTTCAGGGTATTTGTCCAGCAATTCCTGAGAGCTGATAAACGTAACCTGGGCAGGCAGACGCTTTTGCAGTACGGGATATTCTTGGTAAATGTAGTTTTCTGTTTTCAGGAAGGCGTTATAGATTTTTTCGACCGTAGTGCGGAGGTAATCTTCATGACGCATAGATTTGTCGAGTACTTTTTCCCAATCCCATTGGTCGACATAAATAGAATGGATATTGTCAAACTCTTCATCACGACGAATAGCATTCATATCAGTGTAAAGACCTTCATCGGTTTTGAAACCATAGCGACCTAATGCCATACGCTTCCACTTTGCCAATGAATGCACCACTTCAACATTCGCGCCGTTGTCATCTAAAAGATCAAAACTCACCGGGCGTTCAGTGCCATTTAAATTATCGTTTAAGCCAGTTTCAGGTTTCACGAACAGTGGTGCAGATACGCGAGTCAGATATAACTCGTAAGCGAGAGCGTATTCAAAATAGTCTTTGAGCTTTTTAATCGCGACTTCTGTATCGCGCAGTCCCAGTAGTGGTTGGTAGTTATCTGGTATTTGCAGATTCATGAAGTGTCCTTTTCATCATAATTTATCCCATGTGTGTGAACACCTTACGACAGCAGGGGGGTAGCGTCCATAATTTTGTGAGGTTGGTTTAGTCTATGCAGCGAATTGCAAATCCGTGGATCTCGGTTTGACTCCGGGAGGCGTCTCCATTCTACTCTCTATTCTTTTCTAACAATCAGATCACAATAGTTAATAAGCACAAAGACGCCCCCTTGTTTATTCCGTTATGCTTTTTCTTTGCTTTGGAATTGCTCCATTAAACGTTGTAGAGCTTCAATGCTGTCAACCAGTTCGCGCGTTCGATCAATTGAACTATGAGAGGTCATTGAAGTTTCGTCTGCGAGTTGCTTAATATTGACAATATTGCGATTAATCTCTTGAGTTACAGCGGCTTGTTCTTCTACTGCTGCTGCAATCTGGTGGCTGCTATCATTAACATTATCTAGCTGATTTGAAATGTTGCGTAGCATTCCGCCGGTTTCATCAGCACGAACTTTACAGCGCTCAGAAAGATCGATGCCTTTGTCCATGGCATTGACCGCACTCTCAGCCGTCTCTTGTAGTTGACGGATCATTGAGTGGATCTCGCTAGCAGAAGAGCCAGTTTTAGAAGCCAAGTTACGCACTTCATCTGCAACTACAGCAAAACCGCGACCTGCCTCACCGGCGCGAGCGGCTTCAATTGCGGCATTCAGTGCCAGCAAGTTCGTTTGATCTGAAATAACCGAAATCACCTCAAGAATACCATCAATTTTTTGCGTGTCTTGCGCCAAGCGATTGATAATATTTTGCGAATGACTCAGCTCTTGAACCAGCATATCGACTTCGCCGATGGTTGCTTCGATAGAAGCTAAACCGTTGCTCGAGTGCAGGTTCGCTTCATCGGCCATTGCTGAAGCCGCTGAGGCGGCGTTGGAGACTTCAGCGATAGATTGAGTTAATTCTTCAACCGCAGTCGCCACTTGTTCCGTTTCGGCACATTGTTGATTTAAGCTCTGCCCCATAGTTTGGATCGTACCAAACTCATCTTCCGCTGAAATCAAAATTTGCCCAGATGTTTCTGTCGCTCGCCCAGTGATCGCGCGCAGTTCCGCTTTACGCATCATTAGGGCAAGCTCAATTTGTGAATAGCTATCAAATTTATCGGTATAAAGCTTTTCCATTAGCGAGTTATCGTAGGCTTGCTTAGCGATGGATTGCAGTTTAGTAAAACGTTTCAATTGGTAGCTAAGACCACCAAGCAGAACAAGCGACAAACCTGACATCGTAAAACTCAACCAATGAGGTTGTAGTAAGGAAAGAGCTACTGCAGCAATAAGTATGAAAGCACTTAATCCAACAAATAAGCTGTGAAAATTAAGGCGAACCAAATTTGGCTTCTTACCTTCACGTAATTTTTTATATAACGTAGAGGCGCGATTCACTTGCTCGGAATCGGGTTTGGAGCGAACTGATTGGAATTCAATAATATTGCCTTCAGCATCTTTAATTGGTGTAACAAATGCTGAAACCCAATAATGTTGTTCGTCAGTGCATTGGTTTTTTACCAATCCCATCCAACTTTTGCCTGCTTTTAAATAGCTCCACATTTGTTCAAATGCGGCCTTAGGCATGTCTTTATGACGAACGACATTATGAGGTTTACCAATGAGTTCTTCTTCGCGGTAACCAGCGATGTCGCAAAAATCGTGGTTAGCATAAGTCACATAGCTTGATGGATCTGTTGTCGAAATAAGGTTGACGGAATGGCTGTATCCTTTATTTAAGTGTGCGTCGTGTGTTGAGTCGGTAGCGCGGTTCTTCTTCATATCCAATCCATAAATTAGTAGCAAAACAAGCGGATGTTTTTATTATTCATTTACTATCATAAGAAGCGTTAAGCTATTGACGATATGATATAAATCAACATGATGACCTATTTATGAATAAAAGAATAAATAGGCTACATTTTATTATTAATTGTAACAATAACAGAATGGAGAGTGTTTTATTCATTAAAATTTAGTCACATATAAAATTGTGTTTTTGATGGTAGAACGTATCGTTCTGACACATCAGGTATGTCAAATCGTGCGCTCATTGGAGCGGGGCTTCGCCTGATTATCATTATGGGTGGTTAAAAGTTGCGCTCTAAAGAGCAAAACATGATCGCTATGAGCGTAAAATAATCATACGGTTGATATTTAAGAGAATAATGTTGACGGTTAGGATTATTCCGGTAAAGTACGCCTCGTTCTCACGACAAAGCTCGTAAGGATTGATGGTGTCTCCATCGCATGATTGCGTTGCCCTGGTGGTGGAATTGGTAGACACAAGGGATTTAAAATCCCTCGGCGTTCGCGCTGTGCCGGTTCAAGTCCGGCCCGGGGCACCATCTAACTTGTTGCTTAATAAAGCAAGAAAGTATAAAAAATGCGACACTAGCTCAGTTGGTAGAGCGCAACCTTGCCAAGGTTGAGGTCATCGGTTCGAACCCGATGTGTCGCTCCATTCTTTACTCAACACGCAGTATTGATTGGTACCTAAAGGCGCCTTGGCAGAGTGGCTATGCAGCGGATTGCAAATCCGTGGACCTCGGTTCGACTCCGGGAGGCGCCTCCATTTTCTATCTCTTCTCTTAGTTACAATCCAAATATAAAAACAATAATCTTATTTTTGTCATCAACCCATCTTACCTTTTAGCACCCCACACCAAGATGCAATGTTCAGCAAATACGCCGTTTATTCTGACTGTCTTTTGAGTTAAAACGACTTGTAGTGCCGAATGCGAAGGTAAATGTTGTCTATCGAACTAAAATTACAGTCGATGGGTTATGAAATGGTGAGAGTGTCGTGCAGACAAATAAAAATCAACAAAGTCAGCTGATAGCATGTGAAGAGTGTGGATTAGTCAGCGAACTTCCGATCCTTCAAGAAGGACAAGCGGGCAAATGCCCGAGATGCATGCACACTCTTTCAAGTGTTAGCATTCAACCGTGTCAAAGAATGATTGCCTATTCGAGCGCATGCTTAGTCATGCTGATTATTAGTTTATCCTTTCCGTTTATGTCCTTTAGTGTCAAAGGGCTCACTCAAGAAATATACCTAATTAATACCGTTGCAATGTTGGAGGCCTTCGAGCAAAGCGCATTAGCGCTATTACTGTTGTTTACAGTGATCGTTCTGCCGGCGATATATTTGGTAGCGATGAGTTGCTTATATTTTCGAATTTGGCGCAAGAACACTATAGTCAAAACTATTCAACCATCTTCTAAGTTAATAATGATCTGCAAATGGCTGTTTAAGGTAGAACCTTGGCTAATGACAGACGTTTTCCTCATTGGTGTGTTGATCAGTTTGATTAAAATTTCGGCCATGGCTGAAATAGGAATGGGCAACTCATTTTGGGCGTTCTGTGTTTACACTATGTTGGTGGTCAAAACGATATCTCTGGTTGACCGATTTTGGATTTGGAATCAACTCGCACCGGTTGCTCCTATCGAGGGCGTTGTTGCTGGGCAAGATCATTTGTCAGGGCATCATATTGGCTGTGATTCATGTCATCAAATTAACAAGGTAAGTGGCGTAAAAAAACAGCGGTGCTTGCGTTGTGGCAGTGTATTAAAGCCTTATGATCTCGATCTGAGTTTACAAAAATCGTGGGCGTATTTATTCGCTGCGATCATTTTCTATTTTCCTGCAAACTTGTACCCAATTATGTATACGGTGAGTTTAGGTAGCGAAGCCCCCTCAACCATCATGGGTGGCGTCATACTGCTTTGGCAATTAGGCTCGTACCCGATAGCGTTGGTGATTTTTATTGCCAGTGTGCTTATTCCGATGGCGAAAATGATCGCATTGGCGTGGATGTACTGGAATGCCAAGCGAGGACATTCCTTGCTGTATGCTCAATCAATAAAGCGTCAAAAGCTGTATCGTCTGACAGAGTTTATCGGCAGGTGGTCAATGATCGACATTTTTGTCGTCGCCATCTTAGTTGCACTGGTTCAATTGCAAAATCTGATGGCGATTACACCAGGACCTGCCTCTTTATCATTTGCGGCTGTGGTTATTCTCACCATGCTTTCCGCGATTTCGTTCGATTCCAGAAGCATCTGGAGTAACGGTAGTGCTCTAAAGGAGTTCAAATAAAATGAGTGAACAAAGCGATATTCGAGCGAATGTAAGTGCTCGCTCGAATCTCTCAGCTATATGGTTAGTTCCATTGGTTGCGCTCGCAATCGGTGTTTGGATGCTGTTTGAGTACATAAGTAGTACCGGACCTGAAGTGACTTTAATCATGTCTGATGCATCAGGTATTGAGGTTGGGAAAACTCAAATAAAATCGCTTAATGTAAAAGTGGGCGTGGTGACTGATGTCAAGCTGGGCAAAGATTATGAGCACATTATCGTTAAAGCTCAAATGGACAAAGATGCGGAGCGTATGCTCCGTGAAGACAGTCTATTTTGGATTGTAGAACCTCGTGTTGGTAAAGAAGGTATTTCTGGTTTGGAAACCTTACTTTCAGGGGCTTATTTACAGTTGCAGCCAGGCAAGTCTGAGGTTCGGAAAACCCGCTTTGATGTGTTGGATATCCCCCCTGTCGCGCCACCTAACGCCGAAGGTATTCGAGTGGTACTTAATCACCCATTAGCAGGGCAGCTCACTGTTGGTGATCCGGTTATATACCAAGGATTTACGGCGGGTCGTGTAGAGAATGTGACGATTGATGTCGATAAACGTATCGCGCAATATCAGTTATTTATCTTTAAACCGTTTGATCAACTCGTGCGTACGGCTAGCCAGTTTTGGCTCAACTCCGGAGTGGATCTCCAGTTAAATGCAGAAGGTTTTAAAGTTAGAATTGATTCGATTGAATCATTGCTCAGTGGTGGGGTTAGCTTTGGCACTCTAGAGAGAGAAAATCCGGGAATTGTAATTGCACAGGATTACCACGAATTCGATTTGTATGATGACCAAAGCGATGCAGAGGAAGGTATTTATCGTCAATCGCTCAAGTTCGTTATCATGTTTTCCGATTCATTACGTGGCCTTAAAGTAGGGGCGCCGGTTGAGTTTAGAGGGCTTAAAATAGGCACAGTCACAAAGGTGCCTTGGAAGAGAGCCAAGCTTGATGATGGTTTTGAAGTTCCGAAGCTAGGTGTTCAGATAAAGTTGGAACCAAGACGAATTTTTGAACATGGTGAGTCAGTGACAAATGAGCAACTGTTGCAGTTGATCAAACAAGAGTTTGCTAACGGTCTGCGCGCCAAACTAAACACTGGTAGCCTGCTAACTGGGGCTCTGTATGTTGAATTGGATTATGTGGAGCCAGATAGCCAATACATTGTTGAAGAAATTGATGACTATACCGTGTTCCCATCAATGCAGAGCGAGTTGGCACAAGTTCAGACTAAGATGATGGAAATCCTCAATAATCTTAGTGAACTACCGTTGGGAGACAGTGTCGCCACCCTCAATCGCTCTCTCGCTGAACTTGAGAACACTTTGATTGCCGCTGAGAAAACAATGAATAGCATACGAACAGTGGTTGAGCGTGATGATACGCAAGCATTACCTGCAGAAATCAAGCAAAGTTTGCGGGAGCTACAACGCACATTGGATAGCTTTAATTCAACGTCGAGCGTCTATCAAAATCTCGACGGTTCATTAGCTGAGTTAGAGAAAACAATGAAAGCATTACAGCCAGTATTGAAGAAAATTGACCAAAAGCCCGATATATTGATCTTTGGAGAAGATAATCGTTCAGATCCAATGCCTGTTAAAGGAACAGCCCAATGAGAAAGTTATTGATTACTTGGTTATTGCTTTTAGCTGGTTGCAGCACTCAAGACCTTAGTCAAACACAGCAATACTTACTGCCAGATTTATATCAAGAGAAAGTAGCGCAGCAAGACGCACCGTTGTTATTGGTTGAAGTGGAGCTGGCATCATATCTCGATGTTAGCGGCATTGTGTATCAATCATCGATGACGCAAGTTGTGCAAGCAAAACAGAACGTCTGGGCAACAGATATAGCTCAACAGCTGGAAGCAAAGGTGATTGAGATCCTTGCAGCAAACCAGAGCAGTTACTGGCCCGTTGTACTCAATTCAGCTTTAGATCTAAGTGAAAGCGATAAGCTTCTTGTACAAGTTGATAAATTTAATGGTAGCTACTCTGGCAATGCGCTGGTTGAAGGGAATTGGATGTTGGTTGATCAGCATGGCATCATTGTAAAAGGTGGAAGCTTCAAGCAGCATATAGCTCTTGACCAAGAAGGGTATCAAGCGCTGGTTATTGCGTTAAATAGTGGTTTAGACGCAGCAATCAAACGGGTCAGCCAATCGTTATAATGCCTAAATTTTTATGTAGGTGATTAACCCTCTATGCTCTATGAACGTCGTTATTGGTCTGGTCAAATAGAGCATGGATCTTTTTTGTTGTTCATTTCTCGCTGCCGTAGTGGCATTTTGTCGATAGTCTGTGTCAACTCGTGCCAATCTGTGAGTTTCCCCCAGCGCATTTTCTCAGTGCCATCTTTACCAATTAAGATGGCAGTGTGCTCACTTGGATTGACGCGATAGAGGCTGAAAAGTGTCGCGAGATCGAATTGCTTTTCTAGCCAATCTGGTCGCGTATAACCATCATGTGTAATAATGATTGTGACGATGTCACGCGACAAAAGGGCACAATCATTTAGTAAGGTATCAAGTTTAAATTGTTCGACATGCTCATCTTGCGTTGGAGCAAAGTATATCACACTGCGGTGAGGCAAAAGCTGTCCGCTATTTGGGTAGCCAACGGCCCATCCAGAAAAGAGTAGCGCGAGAGTTAAAACATAAAAGTGTCGCATAAAACCTACCTACACCATCGAGCAGCATCGAACTTGATCTGTATACGAAAAGTATAGCGTTAAAGCTCAACTCCCCAAGTATGCCTGCTTAATCACGGGCTAATTATGATTTAAGCTCTGTAGAAGAAAGGTTCTAGCCAATAAGCAAGCAATGCTATGATAGAGCGGTTATTGATATACAGTGCACTTACCTATGCCCAATCCAAAACCGTTGAATCCAAAATCCGAAATGTTGTCTGGCGAGCTGTTTAAGGAATATAAAACCGTTGCGTATATGATGGAGATCTATTGTAAGCAGCACCATCAAAGGGTAGGAGAAGAGGCGTTATGCCAACAATGTCTTGAGTTACTCGCGTATGCAGAAGTGCGTTTAGATCGATGTCCGTATGGGCAGAACAAACCCACCTGCAATCGCTGCCCAATTCACTGCTACAAACCCGAGCCTAAAGCAGAGATGAAAGTGGTCATGCGATATTCTGGACCGAGAATGCTATTACCCCATCCAATACTCGCGATTCGCCATTTGATTCATGAAAGACGTCCGGCACCAGATGCCAAACCTGCAGCGAATCAATCAAATCGGCATTTGCGGATAAAAAGTAAGGGAGCATGATGCTCCCTTATTCAATGGAAATATGATTACTCGCCAGCCATAGCTTGGCGTTTGGTTTTGATACTTGCGATCAGCATGTAAAGGCAGGTTGCAATTAGCGCTGCGAATAAATAGCCCAGTAGACCTTGTTCACCCAACATAAAGCTATCGGCCAAAATCGGACCTGCCACTGAGCCAATACTGTAGCTGAATAGCATGACCTGCGTGACCGACACTATGTAGGAAGGGTCTAGTTTGTCACAACCTAAATTGATCGCTACAGGATAAAGCGCAAATGCAGCCATCCCAAGTATAAAGAGACTAACCCCCAATGCATGAATGCCTTCATTAGTCGCTGCAATGCTAATGGCGGCAACACCTAGCATACAGAACATCGCCATTAATAGAGTGCGACCAAGATACTTTGATAGTAATGGTACTATCGGTTGCACGGCCATACCGCCAAGAATGATCAGCGCCATTAGGCTACCTAAATTTTCATTAGAAATGCCACGGTTGTGAAGCTCTAATGGCATTAATCCGTAAATGGAACCCAGTGTCAGACCCGAGACAATACAACCAATGATTGCAGCATGGTTAAGCTTGCTGATCTGTTTAAGTGACAATGAGCTACTTTGACCTTCTTCTGGTTGGTCAGTACGTCCAAACATAAGTACTAAAATTGCCAATGTTAGTAGCGCAAAGATCGCCATAAATGGAATTGTGCCAGTTATACCGAGAAAGCCGATACCTAACTGACCAAGCGAGCTACCACCATATAGTGAACCCATGTACAGACCGAGTCGTTTTGCACGCGCGCTTTCGTCTCCGTGAAGTAACCAAGACTCTACAATAACGAATACACCCGCCACAGCCACACCTGCAATAAAGCGTGAAACCAGCCAAGCAGATGAATACACCACAGTCGGTAAAACAACGATAGTGGCGATAAACGCAATCAAGCAGCAAATAAAGGCGTGACGATGACCAACTTTGTTCACGATTGGCTCGAATATCATTGCACCAGTTAATAGACCGGCATAAAACACACTGGCAAGCCAACTCGCTAGCGAACTTTCCAAACCATAGTGTGGAAGCATTAGCGGGATCAAGCTCATTAAGTAGCCAGAAGCAACCGCATATAGAGCAAGCGCAATCACAGGGACTGAAATGCGAGCTTTTTGGGCAGTAGCAAGAGTGTTTTCCAATGTCGTAGCCTCTAGGAATAAGTGAAGGAACAGGTAATTTATGGGCGCGACTATGGGGATTTTTTAAACAGCGGTAAAATGAAATGTTTTGCTCTTTACGACAAGAAAAATTTATGAAAGTGAAGCGTGTATATTTATATTTAAAAAGTCGAAAATTCATGCAAATTTCCGACTTTAACTGCATATAACCAAGAAACTTGAAGATGCAGGTAGGCGGCAAGTAAGAAAGCCCCATGAGCATAGGTGAACTATGTGATTGGGGCGCACGAGCACAGCCAACACCGCTGCAACTTCAAGTATGACGGGTATAAAACTATTTATTGATAGCTTCTATTAACCATTGTGAAAACTGACTTTTTGGTAGTGCGCCGTTAATAACGTCGACTCTTTTCCCGTCTTTGAAGACCATGATGGTTGGAATGCTTCGAATCTGATGTTGAGCGGCTAGATTTTGTTGAGCTTCTGTGTCAATTTTTACAAAACGAATCCTTCCAGAATGCTCTTCAGCCACTTGCTCAAAAATTGACGCGAAACCGACACACGGATTGCACCACGGAGCCCAGAAATCGACCACAACAGGTTGCTCACTTTTTAGTAAAGTGGTGAAATTTAATTCTGTTCCTTCAATCGGTTTTCCATCCAGCAGTGGATGCTGGCACTTTCCACAAACAGGGCTTTCAGAGACACGCTCGTTTGGCACGCGGTTGATACCTTGGCAAGAAGGACAACGAGTGTTGAATGTTGACATGACTTTCTCTCTTATTGGTTTTGGTTTTCTTCACCCAGTCACAGTAATTGAAAACACAGATTTACAGTGACTTGAGCCTCATTCGCTATAGTTATACTATCGACGATAAAATAAGAAAACATAAAGGCTACGAATGACCAATTCTTACGCAGAAATTACTGGTTGGGGTAAGTGCCTGCCACCCGCGACACTCTCTAACGATGATCTCAGTACAATTATCGAAACATCAGATGAATGGATCCGAACTCGAACCGGCATCGAAAACCGCCGAATTAGCCATGTCGAAACTTCGGATATGGCAACCGTCGCTGCCCAGCACGCTATTGCTTGCGCTGGTATTACTGCTCAAGATATTGATGTCATTATTGTCGCAACGTGCTCACCTGACTCGTTAATCCCTAATACTGCATCAAAAGTGTCGCAAAACTTGGCTATTCAAGGTTCCGCAGCTTTTGATCTCAATGCAGCATGTACTGGCTTTGTTTATGGCTTGGAAACTGCCACTCGACTTATTCAGGCGGGTAACTACAAGCATGCACTAGTGATTGGCGCCGAGCGCCTTTCCTTTTATATCGACTGGACGCAACGCGACACCGCGGTATTATTTGGTGATGGCGCAGGTGCAGTGGTCATGAGTAAGACTGATCATCCAGTTGGTTTACAGCACGCTCAGTTGGGCTGTGATTCGCAAGGTCGTGATATTTTGGCGGTACCAAAGTTTGGTACATCAATGGATCGATTTGCCGCAGATAATGGCTATTGGGATTTCAAGTTCGTTGGTAAAGAAATTTTCAAACGAGCAGTAAAAGGCATGGGAGCCGCAGCGCAGAATGTGTTGGCTCGCAGCCAACTTTCTACCGAGCAAGTTGATGTGGTGATCCCACACCAAGCGAATCTGCGCATTATCCAGACACTATGTGACCTTTCTGGTATCAGCCAAGATAAAGCATTTATCAATATCCAGCATTACGGTAATACTTCTGCCGCCACGGTACCTATTGCGTTGTGTGAAGCTTTAGAGCAAGGAAAAGTTAAACCAGGTGATAACCTGTTATTAGCCGCTTTTGGTGCTGGCTTAACTTGGGGCGCTGGGCATATAAAATGGGGCGAACGTGTAACGGCGCTTGAGAAAAGTGATGCACAATTAGTCGAGTGTCATAGCAGCGCACTTGAACTGCTAGAAAATGCGATTAAGCAATGTAAAAACAAGCCAGCCTAGATAGTTACTCTTTCACTAGAGTGTTAATATTGCGCCTTAGAAGACAATAATTCAGTCAGCAACGCTAGGGCGCAAATGAAGTTCCTCCATACCTCCGATTGGCACTTAGGCCGACAATTTCATAATGTATCACTGCTGGATGATCAGCAGGCGGTACTTGAGCAACTTATTTCTTACTTAGAAAGTAACCCTGTTGACGCACTGGTTATTGCCGGTGACGTTTACGATCGCAGCGTGCCCCCAACAGCGGCGATTGAGCTGATGAACCATTTTGTTGAGAAAGTCTGTGGCGAGCTGTCGATACCAGTGATCATCATTCCCGGAAATCATGATGGAGCGCAGCGCCTCGGCTTTGCCGCTAGCCAAATGAAATCTTCTGGTTTGCACATCATTGCCAATTTTGACGACATGCTACTGCCCGTCGTGATCGACAGTGATATTGGTGAGGTTGCCTTCTATGGCATGCCTTACAATGACCCTGAATTGGTGCGTCATTACACCAAACAGCCCGTAAAGGATCACGACCAGGCGCATCAATTACTAGTTGAAAAAATAGCTGCTCAGTTCAAGCCACAACAAAAAACAGTACTCCTTAGCCATTGCTTTGTGGATGGTGCAATTGAATCAGATTCAGAGCGCCCGCTATCCATTGGTGGATCTGATCGCGTAAGCCATGAGCATTTCGTTGAGTTTGACTATGTTGCGTTAGGCCACCTACATCAACCTCAAAGAAAAGGTGAAGAATATATCCGCTATTCTGGCTCACTAATGAAATACAGCTTTTCAGAGCAACACCAAGCCAAAGGTATGACATTGGTTGAGTTGGATGAAGCGGGTTTCAAATCGGCAACGCATATTCCGTTAACCGCTCCCCACCAAATGCGCATTATTGAAGGCGAACTGGCAACCTTGCTTGAGCAAGGTGCAACCGATCCAAATAATCACGATTACATTCTCGCAAGGTTGATGGATAAACACGCCATTCTCGACCCAATGGAAAAGCTGCGTAAAGTCTACCCAAATGTGCTGCATTTAGAAAAGCCAGGAATGCTTATGGGTGTAGATCAACAAATGGGCAAGGCGCGTTTGGCGCGTGGTGAGTTAGATATGTTTAGAGACTTTTTCCTTGAAGCAAAACATGAGCCGCTTAATTCGAAACAAGAACTCGCGGTGAGTGAGATCATCACCAAGTTAACTCGTCAGCAGGAGGCTTGATCGATGACGCCATTAAAACTCACCATTCAAGCTTTCGGCCCGTTTGCTAGCCAACAAATCATCGACTTTACATTACTTGGTCAAGCGCCACTGTTTCTCATCAATGGACCCACTGGATCGGGTAAAAGCTCGATACTCGATGCCGTCTGTTTCGCGCTTTATGGTGAAACTACGGGTAGTGAACGAACAGGCGAACAGATGCGCTGCGATCATGCTGGCGCGGATTTGCCGACAGAAGTGATTTTTGAGTTTAGCCTAGGTGCAAAGAAATACCGCGTTGAACGTTCACCGAATCAGATGCTACCGAAAAAACGTGGTGATGGTCTAACCAAAAAAGATCATACAGCGGTACTGTTTCAAATCGAAGGTGATGATGAACAGTTGCTGGCAAACAAACCTATGCCAGTAGGCAAGGCAATGAGTGAATTGATTGGTTTGGATGTGAAGCAATTTCGCCAAGTGATGGTATTGCCGCAAGGCAAATTCCGTGAGTTGTTGATTGCCAATTCTAAAGAGCGAGAGCAGATTTTTGGCCAGCTCTTCCAAACGCACGTTTATGTGGCGATAGAAAGAGCGTTGTTTGAAAAGGCCGCTCATATTCGCCGTGCAAAAGATGAGTTCGACAATCAGATTAAAGGCGCTTTGGATGTTGCAGGTGTCGCTAGCGAAGAAGAATTGCACAGCCAAATTGAACAGGTTCAACCAGAACTTATTGCGGGTAATAATAACCTTGGCGAGGCTCGTCAAGTTTTAGACAATGCGCAAGCTCAGCACAAAGCGGCGGGTGATCTACAATCCAAGTTTTTAAAACGAGATCAATTGGTGGCTCAGCGTAATGAGCATCTCACTAAACAAGCGCAAATGGATGAGTTGAGCGCAACACGGAAACGAGCGCAACTAGCCGATTCGATTCGTCTGCCTCACAATCAATGGATTCAATCTCAGCAGAAGCATAATCAGCTGACTGATGGCGCGAGCCAAATTACGCAGCAACTTGCTTCTATTAGTGCTCGTTTTTCAAAAGCACAGCTTGAAAATGATAAAGCCAACACAGAGGCACAAGCTGCCCCTCAATTGACGCAAAAATTGTATGGGTTACATGAAGTAGCGAAACGCCTACTGCAGCGTGACCAAGAACAGGCTAATTTACAGCGCGCACAGCAATCACAAACGCAATTAGAGCAAGCGCAAATTGAATCGTCGAAGCAGCAGTTGTTGCTGGAAGAGGGCTACAAGTCTCAGCAGTTGTTACTGCAACAAGCGCGAGATAATCAAGCAGCGCTACCGGCTAAGCAAGCGCAACTTAAGCAGTATCAAAGCCAGATAAGCCACTATCAAGAATTATCGAAAACCTTGCTTGCAGCAGAGCAATTTCGCGCTATTTACCAAACCAAATTGGTTGCGTTTGAACAAGCCAAATCAGCCTACGAGCAGGCGAAACAATTTGCGGATCAGCAAGAGTATTACTGGCACAGCTCGCAAGCAGCACAACTCGCGAAGACATTACAACTCGGTGAGCCTTGCCCTGTATGTGGTAGCAAAGAACACCCACAGCCTGCAGGTTTTAGCCAACAGGAGATCACCAAAGCGCAAGTGGATGAGGCACGCGTTCACCAGCAGCGTTGTTTAACCGCTCAAGAGACCACCAATCAAGCGATGCAAGCTGCTTATACGGACGTTGCTAAAGTAGAGCAAGCGGTGAAAGGTTGGCAAGCCCAATTGGGGGACAATTCTGAGCCTGAGCACCTAGTGCAGTCTCAAGCTAACCAATTGGAGCGAGAAATCGCTCAGATCAATCCAAATGCCGTAAAACAACAAGAGCAGCAATTGCAACTTACCGAACAAAGCTTGCTGCACATAAAACAGCAGAGTGATCGGCTCAACAGCCAGCTAATTGAAGCTAAGCAGTTGGTGGCAAAAGTCAGCGGCACCCTTGGCAGTTTATTGCAAAATCTCTCGGTTGAAGAACAAGATAGTGCTCACGTGAGTGCGTCTATAGCCAACTTGGATCGCCAGATAAAGCAATTGCAGCAAGCAGAGCAAACAGCCAAACGCAATTTGGAAAATACACATACGCAGTATGTGACGATTCAAACGCAGCAGCAAGAGAACGACAAGCAGCTTAAAGAGGCGTTAGCTGCGCTGGAGTTGAATCAGAATGAGTGGCTTCAAGCGCTGAAAACCAGCCAGTTTGATGATGAGAAAGCCTATTTGGATGCACGAATTGAGCCAGTTAAGGTTGAACAAATTGAGCAACAATTAGCACAGTTCTCCCAACAAACATCAACACTTAATGGCGCTATAGACACCTTAGAGCAAGATCTCGCGGGGTTAGAGCTGCCAAATCTGGCAACGCTTGTTGAACGATTGGAAGCGGCGAAAGTTGAACATCAAACACGTTTAGATATATGTAGTAAGTTACAGTCTCAGCTAGATAATCTGCATAAAGTTGCTGCCATTCTGACGCAGTTGCATCAGCAAAACCAAGCGTTAGAAGCAGAATACCAAGTGATTGGAACCTTGAGTGATATCGCGAATGGTAGAACTGGCGCGAAAGTGAGTTTGCATCGATTCGTCCTTGGTGTGCTGCTAGATGATGTATTGATTCAAGCATCGCAGCGATTGCGTGTGATGAGTAAAGGACGTTATGAACTGCGCCGTAAGGAAGAACGAGCCAAAGGTCACGCTGGTTCAGGGTTAGATTTGATGGTAGAGGATAGCTATTCAGGAAAGTTGCGCGATGTAGCGACATTATCCGGTGGTGAGTCATTTATGGCAGCCTTATCCCTAGCCTTAGGTCTATCTGACGTGGTTCAATCATACAGCGGTGGGATTCGACTAGATACACTGTTTATTGATGAAGGCTTCGGTAGTTTGGACCCTGAATCTCTCGATCTTGCGATTCAAACCTTAGTCGACCTCCAGCAAGGGGGAAGAACGATTGGTTTGATTTCACATGTCAGCGAATTGAAAGAGCAGATGCCATTGAGAATTGATGTTCAGGCAGACCGCTCAGGCAGCCAAATTTGTTTACAAGGATTAGCGATATAGTTTGGTTAGTGTGGCAAGCGCAATAGTGATATTAGCCACACTGCCAATGCGAACTATTCGATCGCAAAGTAACCATGAATTGCAGAAAGACGCTTTAGTACTTATTAGCTGGGTTGAAAATACCGTTTGGCCAATACATTTTTGTATAGCCGAACGAGACCCAAAGCACCAGAATAGTTGCGACAGACAGTTCAAAAAAGCCAAAGTTATGTAGCCAGTGCCAATGAGGGTGATATTGCTCAAAAAAGTCGGTTAGGCGATGCATAGCTATCGCACTGATCACCGAAGGGAAGGTGACAGCGGCGATGGAAGGCTGAAATTTCGAACGCATTAAGCGGAAGTAACATAGATAAATCATCAAAGTCATGGTGATGGCAATACCAGCTAACGCTCCAGTTAAGATTGGATCGGGCTGTTTAAAATTGACTAAATACGTAGCCAGCGTCAGGTTAATCGGCGCCGCCATAATTGCCAAAGTCGGGCGCGCACGTCTTGGTAGCATGCCTTCAAAAACTAAACGGTACAGAACCAGAGGTAGCATAAAGAAATAAATCGTAATGCAGATGTTAACTAAGGTTTCTGAGAACAAAGTGTGCCCGAATTGCGTGCCAGCGAGTGAGCTGCTGATCAATCCCACCGGATATAAAAACCAACTGGGAACAATATTCGATATTTTAAAATTGGACAGCTGAAAAGTAAAAAACAGCACCATCATAGTGATGTGCAGCCAGACAGCGACAAACCAAATAGGGTAGGCAATCATGGGGGAGATCACTGCCAAATAGTCACACAGAATCAACAACGCCATGCTCATTGGTGCCAGCAAGCTACCGCTTAATGGATGGCGTAAGTCGGCGATGAAAATATTAGGATTAAGTAGGTATTTTATCAGCACAGGGGCGAGTAATAATGCCCCCAGTCCAGCTAAATAGGGGCGGATCAACTCGCCTACGTCAGGTACATATAGCGCCCATGCGTGACCAAGACCAATGATGCCAAGTGCTAGCGCGGCTTGCGATGGTGGTACGCCCTGAAATTGTGTCAGCCTTCTTAAGCCCAAGCCGAACTCCTAATAATTAAATCCATTAAATACAAAGCTTATCCGTAAGCTCCGAGAAGTCGCGCGAATGATATCAAGCTACATTCGGTTGTGGCAATTATCAATTAGTATCGCGTGGCAGGTCTTCTTGCCTTAATTTTTCATTCTTAATGGTGCGACGCAGAAGCTGGCTGTAAATCGGCTGTCCTCCCAGTAACTGGGCAAAAATAACGGCACCTAAACTGGTGATGATCAATGGTAGGATCAGGTAATAATTGTTGGTCATTTCGATCACCAACAAAATACCAGTGATAGGTGCGCGTACTGTACCCGCAAATAGTGCGCCCATTCCGGCGATAGCAAACATACCCGGCGTGATGGGTAGTTCTGGGAATAACTGCTGAGCAATGAGACCAAAGGCGTAACCAAATAAGGTGCCTAACGCCAGCATTGGCGCAAAAATGCCACCTGGTGCCCCTGAAGCAAAACAGAGCAAAGTGGTAAATATTCTACCAACGAAAAGCAGTAATAAGAACGCCGCGCCATAGTCACCATTGGTAATGTTAGGGATCAACCAAATGCCACCACCAGTTAGCTCAGGGATATAGAGCAACATTAAGCCAAAGCAGCCACCAATCATAGAGCCAATAAACAAATAGCGTTTGCGGTCGTTTCTATGTAAGCGGGTAAACAGATCTTGAGCGAGCGTGACAAGGCGGTTAAACACCACGCCGAAAATGCCAAACAGTGCCCCCAAAACCAAAAATAGCCATAAGGCTGACAGCTCCGGCGGCTGATATTGCGGCATGGTAATAACGGCGTCTTGACCATTGATATAGCGAAATACAATATTGGCGGAAACAGCGGAGATGATTACTGCTTTAATCGAAATCAGTGAATATCTAAATTGTGGCCGCATCTCTTCAACGACAAACATGATGCCCGCCAGCGGGGCATTGAATGCAGCCGCAAGACCGCCAGCCGCGCCAGAGGCAAGCAATGAATGTCTTGCGTCATTATCTTTTACGCGGAAAATATCCGTAACCATGCGACCAATCGCACCACCCATTTGTACCGTCGGACCTTCACGTCCAAGCACCATGCCTGAACCTAGGGCACCCATGCCGCCGAAGAACTTAACAGGTAACACTCGCCACCAACGTACAGGACGAATACCATCCATCGCGCCTTCAATTTCAGGGATGCCGGAACCAGCGGCTTCGGGGGCAAAGCGATGAACCAAGTAATAACCAATGAACGCAAGACCTGCACTAATAACAAACGCCGCTAGCCATAGTGGAACTGAACTACCAATCTCTGATTTTAACCACTCAGTACGAGTCTCAGAAACGAACTCAACGGCGTGTTCGAAATAGGTACCGACATAGCCCGCGAGAATGCCGACAAGTAACGACATAAAAAGAACTGAGAGTGGAGTCTTATCCTTAGAGAGAAACTGATTGATAGCATCTTTAGGCATTTTAGCGAGCAAAGATTGCTTAATTTTCTCTCTATTGGTCATTTGGGTCATCACCTCTGCGGATGCGGCTGTTTAGCCAGTGTTTGTGAAAGGAGTCACAATTATACGCTACTATAGGTATAACTATAGCGCCAAGAATGAAATGTTGAATTCCATTATTGGCATTTTTATGAGTCAGGCATAAATGTGAATAGTTGCGTATTCGTGAGAATAAATAACTGGATATTATTTAAAAAAACTTGCGCTTTCACTGTAATGAGCCATATTTAAAACGTAAGGCAATTTGAGATAACTCGGATGGAGGAATGCAGGCCTTACCTACAATTTGGATGGATTCAACAAAGTCATTTCTAAAGCCTCGTTTTTTATCGGAATGCATCAATAGACATTCTGATTCGCAAACTCACGATTGAGTAACGAGGGGAAAAGGCGCACTTTATCAGTGCGCCTTTTTGTCGTTTATTCAATTGTAAATCCATGCTGCTCGCTCTCTCATTTGGCGATATACTCCCAACATAATAAGTTTGGAGAATAACAATGACATCAAAAGTACCAACCAGCATCATCACTGGCTTTTTAGGTGTAGGTAAAACCACCACTATTTTAAATTTGCTCAAGAATAAACCTGAGAATGAAAACTGGGCTGTGCTGGTGAATGAGTTTGGGGAAATTGGTATTGATGGCGCGTTAATGACTGATCAAGGGGCTTTAATTAAAGAAGTACCCGGCGGGTGCATGTGCTGTACGGCAGACGTACCTATGTCGGTAGGTATTAACGCATTGCTTCGTCAAAAGCCAGATCGCTTGATCATCGAACCGACGGGGTTGGGGCATCCTAAACAAGTTGTCGCGACGCTAACCTCTGAGCAGTATGAGAAATACGTTGAGCTAAAAGCAACCATCGCGCTGGTGGATCCTCGTAACCTATCCATTCAAAAGTATACATCTAATCAAAATTTTAACGATCAGCTTGATAGCGCCGATGTGGTGATTGGTAACAAAGTGGATCTTTGTCATTCGTCTGACGTTGATGCCTTCGAGCGTTGGGTCGCTGTGCAGAAGCCAGCAAAAATATTTACTCAGTTAGTAACAAACGGTGATTTGCCGTTGGAGATACTCGACATTGAACGAGTGCAGGGCAGTGCTTCAAGCCATATCGAACATCACCATCACCAACACGCGAGTTTAGAGCCACAATTTGAGTTGCCACCAGGTCAACCATTTATAAGACGGGAAAACAAAGGTCAGGGCTATTTTAGCTGTGGTTGGCTATTTGGGGCTGAGTATGAATTTGATTTTGATGCGCTGTTTTCAATGCTGTCAGCGCTCACCGCTGAGCGAGTCAAAGCTGTGATCAACACGGACCAAGGTTGTTATGCATTCAATGTAGCTGGTGGGATTGTGTCAGTAAATCAAATGGGCTTAACAGGGTTTGAATCGAGAATTGAAGTGATTGATTCTCAGCCGTTGCCTTGGGATCAACTTGAACAAGTGCTGGTTGAGTTGGCTGGTGAAAATTAATAAAGGGGACGCTATGTCCCCTTTATTACAAATACTGAAGTATTAACTAGCGTTTGTTCTTTAAGTAACGCTTGCGTCGTTCTTCTTTGCGTTTCGCTTTTTCTTCTGCACGTCGAGTGGCTTCAATTTCGACTTGAACAAGTTCTTCTGTGATCATCTCTGGGCGCTCAAGCGTGATCTGACCTAGTGTGCCTCCACGAAGCTCATGCAAGAGGATTTCAGAAACTTTATGTAGGTCAACACGTCCACCAGAGCGCAGAGCTCCGCGGCGACGCCCAATCTCTTCCATGATATCGATATCAGTCTCTGGCAAATCTTCGATTTGGTAGCGCTCTTTTAGGCGCTCAGGGTAAGCTTGTGCTAAGTATTCTACCGTGTAGAAAGCCACTTCATCGTATTCCATCGCGGTATCTTTAACTGCACCTGTTGCTGCAAGTCGGAAACCACTGTGAGGGTTTTCAACCTTAGGCCACAATATTCCCGGTGTGTCAGAAAGTACAATGCCATTTTGTAAGTTGATACGCTGCTGGCGACGTGTAACAGCAGGTTGGTTACCCGTTATTGCAATAGTGCGACCGGCGAGTGAATTGATAATAGTCGATTTACCCACATTCGGAATACCCATGATCATGGTGCGAATGTTTTTACCGATCTCTTCACGGTGTGGGGCGATTTTTCTGCACAGTTCTAGAATTTGTTGCACTTCTTGTGGCTGAGATGTCGTGATGGCGATTGCCTTTACGTGACTCTCTTTCTCAAGGTGTTCAATCCATAGTTGAGTCATCTTCGGATCAGCAAGATCTCGCTTGTTGAGCACTTTTACTACGGGCTTTTCACCACGCAGTTCAGAAATCATCGGGTTTTCACTGCTGAACGGAATCCGAGCATCGAGCACTTCAATAATCACGTCAATTTGAGGAATCGCTTCAGCAATTTCCTTCTGCGCTTTATGCATGTGCCCCGGATACCATTGGATCGAATTGTTAACCATTTGAAATGTAGCCTTTTTATTATTCAAAGTGCGTGAATTTTTTCAATAGGGTACCAAATGGGGTACCAGAAATGTGCACTGTGCTTTTAAATTGGTTTGAGCTTAGGTGTTGACGAATTAGACGCCGCTTACCCAGCTTAAAATTATGCGGTTAGTTTACCATTTTTTTTTGTGTGAGTTAGTTCTAATTCCCTCGAGAGAAAGGCGAGATTAAGTTTGCCATAAGTAATGAACGGTTTGACTTCGATATCGTTCCAATTTTAAAGAGAAGAGATAAGCCAGCAAAAGGAATTCACCATCGCTTTTTTACTAAGGATGCTTTAAGCAGGCAATACGGGGTAGTGGATCTATTTTTGCCTTGGTTGCGAGAATGAGTCTTTCACTATGAATGGAATAGTTGCGTGTTTTGCATCACGTCGCATCTTACGATGTTTAATTTGCCAGAACCTGACCTGTATTATTTGACCCTAGTGAACAACAACAGTAATTATTGCTTGAGGTATCTCCAACAATTTAACTCACGACATCATAATCATACAAAGAATCGGTACCTTAAAGGCAAATATCATAGTCAACTTGTTGCGTTGGCTGCCCATTTCTATGATTCAAGAGTTCTTATGTATGAGCATTTTTTTTGATAACAATTTACTTAATAACATAAATGGTAGGAAAATTATTTCTATAGTTTGTTCTGGAGGTATGACGTCAAGCATGTTGGCGCAACGGATGCAGAAACACATTGATGAGCAGAAGCTACCGTATTACGTTATGTTCTCAGGGATCGAGTCATTGGGCGATACTGATTTTCTCAGTTTATATTCAAACATGATTAAAGTGGTTTATGTTGCGCCTCAGGTTCATCATCAATATGAATTTGCCAAAGAATCTATGGCTCCTTTTAAAGTCCCAGTGTTTAAAATTGATGGAAGGGTTTTTGGTACGATGAATTATAAATTAATGGTTAGCGACGCACTTGCTTGCATCGAGCAAGCGACGGTCTAACTCATTACCTTTTTGGTTTATCGTATCTGTTTTTTTGCTCCCGCAAGGACACATACCCTAAAAAAATCAACTGGTTATACATACATAACTTTCAGTTTGGCACATTGATTCATGCTATATAGAAAAAATCTGCATTTTGGGGTGCATACTGAAGGTGGTAGCACGTAAGTTACTGTTAATTGTCATGAAAACGAGGTAGGGTTAACTCCATTAAGATATTAGATAGAATAAAATTGGATTTAAATACAGAATTTTTCTGTCTAATAACTGTTATATAGTGACGGAAGTAGCAATGTAGGGTGTAAGCTGTGTGTCTCAAAGCTTAATTAGCAGCGAAGTCGTTGTTTAATAGAACAAATTAGGCTGAGTGCAGGCAATCCTCATGCTACCCTTAAAGCTAAGTTTGTCTGCTTAATACGCTGGCGATTAAAGACAGAACAAACGGAGCTTTAAGGTAAGGCATTTCCCTTCACCTCTGCATCGATTTTTGTCTGTTTACGATGATTCAGTGCGTGTGAATGAGGAGTCCAAGGATATCCATGGGCTTTGGTCACATATATAACAAGACGTTTAAATGCGACTCACAACGCGTGGCATTTTCACAGTGCGTTGATTTTAGTGATTAAGGTGTTTGCAGTTGCATTGTTATTGCGTTGTTCACGCTTTAACTTTTCGTTAT